>CAZJOD010000073.1:0-17763 GCA_964547525.1 uncultured Clostridiaceae bacterium | reverse complement strand
CGGAGAGTACTTTGACAAAGAAACCGGAACGATTTATCTTAGGGCACGGTATTACGACCCTGCAACTTCACGCATGTTATCGGAGGATAGTTATACCGGTGATATTAGAGATCCTTTGAGTTTAAACTTATATACATACAGTGCTAATAACCCGGTAATGTATATAGACCCAAGTGGTAATTCGTATGCAGCCATGTGAACATCTGACATGGGTTGGTTACCTATAGTAGACGGTCCTCTACCTGTAGGGGATCTTGTGTACATTGTTGGGTTAGGAGTATGCTCAGTTATTGATAATTGGGGTACAATCAGTACTGTTGCACCTGCTGCATGGGATTGGACTACAAATGTAGCTGCACCATGGGTTAGCAATGCAGCGAGTGATGCAGGTAATTGGATATCAGATAACGCAAGTAAAGGATGGAATTGGCTTAAAGATCAATTTGGTGGAAGTGGTTCTTCTAACATAGACCCAAATGATTTTGATAAAGGATTTAAAACATTTAGTAAATTAAAAAAACATTTGGGTTCTCCGGGAAAAGGCAACGAATGGCATCATATAGTAGAACAGTCTCAGATAAAGAAATCTGGGTTTGATGCCACGAAGATTCATAATATAAATAATATTATTTCAATACCTAAGGAAATTCATCAAAAGATAACTGGGTATTATAACAGTATTGATAGCACATTATCTGAAACAATGAGGGTGCGAGATTGGCTTGCAGGGCAAAGTTACGATGTACAATATAAATTTGGCATGGAAGTATTAAAGAGAATTTTAACCAATACTCAATAAGGAGCAGATATATGAAAAAAGAAAAGAAAGCTACAGAAATAATTGACTTATACATTGAGTATGCAGATATTGAGGGCAAATCTAAACTGGAAGGAGATTATAAAACAGGTAACAAAATGGTTAAGAAAATCAATAAACTATCTGAGCCATTTAATAGCAATTTAAATCTTGCTCAGGAGGTACTTAATGCATTAATGGATTCAAGTTCTATTCGAGCAAGAACGTTAGCTGCTTGTAAAGCACTGAGATTAGGCATAATTATCTCAAAGTCTTTAGAAACGCTTGAACAAATATCAAAAAGAAATGATATAGGAATATTATCATTTAGTGCAGGTATGGCATTAAAAATTTGGAATGAAAAAGGGCATTTAGACCCATAATAAACAAGTAGTTCAGCCTTAGTGTTGTGCTTTTTAGTCATTTATAAAATACTAGCCGATAACCGTGAACAATCGTTTTCGGTTATCGGCTTATTTTTTACAGTGGACAAAAAATAATTAAAAGTAATAGAAAATATGATTTGAATATGATAGAATTTTATTGAAAGAGAATAAATATAGAGGTGTAGTTTTTTTAGCAAACCATTAAAAAAGATATAGAAGAAAACCATTAGCAAGAGTTAGCCCCAAGAAAGTGATATAGGAAAAGAATTACAATTTGGATGGATGATGAAATTTTAGAGATATTAAATAAATTCTACCAGGCAAATGATTTATCCGAAAGAATAGCAACAAGGCAAGCAATTATGAATTTGAAATACAGAAGGTAATTAGCTATATGGTTGAAGATAACCATCTGTATAAGTAATATTTATAACAGAAAATATACGAGGTGTTGGTTATGCTGGTACGCATTTATACAATTGAAGAAATTAGAACTGTTGTCCGTGAAATTGCCCAGCAGTATGGGGTTGAAAGAGTTTCTCTTTTTGGTTCTTATGCAAGAGGAAATGCAAGGCAGGACAGTGATATTGACTTGCGTATAGACAAGGGTCGCATTAGGGGACTTTTTCAACTTTCAGGTTTTCATTTAGATCTTGAAGAAAGGCTTAAAATTCATGTGGATGTATTAACAACAGAAAGCCTTGATGATAAATTTCTCAAAAGGATAAGCGAGGAGGAAATTATACTATATGAACACTAATGAAAGAAACATAGACATTTTGGAACACATAATTAAGTACTGCAACGAGATTTTTAATACACAAGCATACTTTGGTAATTCTTTTGAAGTTTTTGAGGCTAATTCTATTTACAAAAATGCTGTGGCCATGTGTATTCTGCAAATTGGAGAGTTGTCTGGTCATTTAACAGATAGTTTCAAGGAAACATACAGTGGTGTACCATGGAGAAATATTAAGGGTATGAGGAATATCATGGCACATAAATATGGCGATATAAACACTACGACTGTATGGGAAGCGGTTACTGATGATATACCAGTTTTACGTGATTATTGCATTAGTGTTTTGGAAAAGTATCGTGTTGTAGAGCAGCCAGCGGTTGACAAATGAGAAAAGAATATGATCAATTATTTGTTTTATTTATTTCCCAGCCATTCCTTAAATTCCTCAAAAGTCAGCTTACCATCCTCACAGAGCTGTGTCTGAGTAACCGCTTTCATATTCCACTTTTTAAATTCTTCCTTTGTCAGCATCCCGTATTTAATGCGGGCGTGCATCCGTTTGTAAGCTTTGCCATACTCTATGCTGGCATCGGATTTTTTCACCCGCGCATTAAAATCCCTCGTTGAGCCGAGGTGCTGGCAGGTCTGCTTTTTCCCTCTTGGAGTTCTGCTACAATACTTCGTACCGTAGTCGCCCTTTAATACAAAATATTTTCCGCACCATTCGCATTTTTTCACTGCGATGTTGTTCAAAATCATTTGATAGAGTTCAAGGTAAATTATGTCGGCAAAGCTGTTCATCTCATAAGCATCATAAAGCTGAACATTCTCCTGCCTCAAAAATTCAATGGTACTGTCGGTTACGTCCTGCGGTGTTTTGAGCTCATCAAGGGAAGTCAGTTTCCATACCGTGCTTACATCAAAATCGTCGGGTAGTTTCTTGTAAAACACATTGTAATCCTTCATTGAGATTTTATCGGGCAGGGTGATAACCCTGCTTTTAAAGTTACGGGGAAGGCTTCCCCTTCGGCTGACTGTGTAGAAGAAATATCTTTTTTCTGCCGTTAAGCTGTTCAGCTTTTCCGTGTCCACATCCAGGCAGAACCTGATGATTTCCAAAGCCTTCTCCTTCAGATGTTTTAAATTCAGCAAATCATTCAACAGCACAGCATTGTCCACAGGCAGGATGGAGGTATATAAATCAATCAGTTTGAAATAGGGATGCATATGCTCGTACCGTTTCACAAAATCATAAATGGCTACTTTCTTTGCAAACTCATCAAGGCTGATATGGTTCTGCTTTAAATAATTCTCCACGTACTCATTCAGTACACCTTTCAAATCAAAATCAAAGTCGGAAGCGTCCACAAGATGAAGGTTTTCAAGCAGTTCCAATCTGTCTTCCTCATAAGGAGATAGAAAAACTTCATCGTCAAGCGATAGGACAATTTCATCGTTCAGGGTAACAAAATCAATCAACAATTCCCCGAGAACAGTTATAGGGACAGTTATCAACTATGTGCAATATAGTGACATAATTTAACATAATACAACTGATTAAGTTGTTAAATTTTAGCGATCTGTAATTATATCGGTTGAGCAAATTTTCATATTCTAATCTTTTTCATCACTTGATAAATTTTCATTTATTATCTGTTTTTTTTTGTTATAATTAAATAACAAATAGTTGAGGAGCGTCCCTTTCGTACAGGGACAAAAAAGTAGCTATTCAAAAAGTGGTGGAGCTACTGCTCCCTGGCGGCCGATTTGTTTTGTCTATTGACAAGAACCAGCAAAGAGAGCTTGATTTTAGTAATCGGAAAATCGAAGTCTATCCCGACACGCCAGAGGAAATTGCTTCATTGATAGCCGAAGCAGGGTTGACCATAGAAAAGCAGTTTGAAACTGAGTTTGCCTTGATATTCGCGGCACGGAAAGGGGCATAGAAATGGCTTTCGCAAAATCAATAGACTTCCTGCTCGAAAGCGCTTGTGTCAATATCCGCTATCTGCTGCATCGCGACATATTAAAGACACCGATTGACACACCCGAAATAAAAAATATGCAAGCCGTTATATTGCATTCACCAGTTGTGAAAAAAGTTTTATCGTCGCAGCACCCGGATGGATGGCTTGGACACGAGTTGCATGGCGGCGACAGAATGGACAGTCTTATGAGCGTTTTGCTTCGGTCGGGTGTGGAAGCAAATAACGATCCCGTTCTAAAAGCTGTAAACGCTTTAGTTGCCCCGGAAATCGGCAACCAACATAAAAATCATTTTGCTGCCGGGGATGCATTGGACGCGGATGGTCGCGGAGGGAATAAATCAATTACGGCTTGGATTTTAGCAACAACTGGCTTTTCGGAGGACAGACAACCCCTATTTGATGAAATAACATTATCGTTTGAACATTTGCGAGGCGCTCTAGGGCAACACATAAACGGCGTTCGCCCCGCGATATGGTTGAAAAACTTATGAATATAAGGAGGTTTTGAGGTGTATCCAGAATTAGAAACAGAAAGATTGTTGTTAAGACTGTTACAGGAAAATGATTTGGAGGATATGTATGCTTTATATTCAAATTCAACGGTCGCTAAAATGATGGAACATTCGGATTCCATATATAGCTATGAAAAATATAAAAAAGAATTTCCGAATTTGTTGACTAGCGACCCTGAATTTGGAGTGCTGGACAAACTGCCCGATCAGGCAAAGCTACGTTATTATTGGGAGGTTGCCTTATGAATTTATCAATCAAGCCACTTACCCCGGAGCTTGTCGCCGATTACTTCGATTTCTTTGAAAATCGAGCGTTCACGGATGATTCCCCGTACCGGTGTTATTGTCAAGTCTATCAAATGTCCAAAGAACAGTATCAAACGGTTTATGAAAAAATAACGGCTGAGGGACTTGACCCTGGCTGCGCTTCCCGTGAAGTCGCCGAGCAGCAAATTGAAAACGGTGTTTTACGAGGTTATTTGGCGTATGCAGATGGGAAATCAATTGGCTGGTGTAATGCTAATGATAGAGCAAATTACCCCTCCGAACCTGTATATGACGACACTCCTTTCCACGCACCGGCTGAAATGCGGGAAAAAGCAGTGGTTTGTTTTGAAATTGCCCCGGAATACCGTGGGAAAGGTGTTGCTACCATGCTTTTACAACAAGTCATAAATGATGCGAAAACCGAAGGCTATATTGCCGTTGTGGGATTTCCCACCCGACGCGATGAACGATACGAATGGGATTGCTCCGGTCCGGTTCGTCTTTATGACAAAGCCGGGTTTTCAGAAGTTGCGCGAAACGGTGACAGAATCGTTATGAGAAAAGATTTAAATTCCACCGACGAAACAGACGAAGAACGGCAAGCAAGGATATACCCCATTATTCTTAACGAATACAATCCTGCATGGCCGGAGTGGTTTGCGGAAGAAAAAGTAAACCTTGAACGACTCATTGGAGAAAATAACATCGCTGGCATCCACCATTATGGCAGCACATCCGTGCCTGGGCTGACGGCAAAGCCGATTGTGGATATTATGCTTGAACTCGCAGAAACCGTTGATATTGAAAAAATAATTGCGTTGATGCCGGAAGGCGGATATATTACTCTCAGAAGAGAGGGCAATTCACTCTCGGAACATGACCGCATTATGATAATAAAAGGCTATACAGATACCGGGTTTGCTGATAAAGTGTTTCACATCCATGTAAGAAATCCCGGCGATTGGGATGAGCTGTATTTTCGGGATTACTTGATAGCGCATCCCAAAACCGCCGCAGAATATACTGAATTGAAACGCAGCTTGTTTAAGGAATATGAGCATAACCGTGACGGCTATACCGCCGCAAAAGGCGCATTCATTAAAAAAATCACGGAAAAAGCGAGGGAATTATTATGACTAAGCTAACCCATGAAAATTTTATAAAAGCTCGCGATTACATATTCGCTAATTCGGACGACATTAACCGTGCGTGGTTTCGCTACAATTTTGAGGATGGCGATACGGGCGCATTTATGGATGTGCTTGCGAAGTATCAGCACGATAACGGCGGGTTCGGAGGACTTGTTTATGAGTTTGAGTATCAAGGTTCTTGCTTGAAATGTACCGAACACGCTTGCCGTTATATGTTCTATCTCAAAGAACAACCGTCCACTGACCACCCTGTCATTCAAAAGACGATGCGGTATTTGCTTGACCGCTACCGCCCCGATGTCGGGCATTTCGGCAATATGGAAGAACCGGCTTTGAATCAACAGGCACACGTGCCGTGGTGGTGCTATAATGAAAACGAGTTTCCACCGATTGCCGATGAGAACGAGCGTATTTTGAAATATTCACCGAACGGACAAGCAGGAATAGCGGCATTTATCGCAGAGTACAGTGAGCTTGTACCTGAAAAATTATATCAAGATATTATCAAATATCCTGTGGAGAAAATTCTGCGTTGTTATGATAAAGCATCGCCGCTGTATGGTAAGGGAAATATTGATGATTCGTTTAATGCTGATGATGAATCACCATACAACCTCAAGTGTTATCAAAAATTTGTAGTGTGTTTAAAGGACAAGCTCCTCGCAGATAAACTGGCGCAAATCCTTTGTCAAAATCCCACCGCTTGTATGCAGCTTGATTATGCGAAGTGGGAACAAGGCTATGAAGAACTGCCCTGCGATATTGTTGATACGCCGAAAAGCGTAATATATCCCGCTGTAAAAGATTTAGTAGATAATTCACTTAATTATTTAATTCGGCAGCAGAACGAGGACGGTTGCTGGCACTTGCATTGGCGGTTTGGCGAGGGTGAAGCATTCGCTAAAATGCAAAGGCTGTTTGAAGCACATTTAACTTGCCTGATTTTAGCGGAACTTGGGCGATTTGGGAGGATTGAGTTATGAGTATACAATTCACTGATATATGTTTTATTACAAACGATGTCCTGCGGCTCTGCGCTTTCTATGAAGCCGTTTTCGACGTGAAAGCTGAGGGCGACGAGATTCACTCCGGCTTATCAATAAATGTTGAAATTACCCCTTTAATTTGACGCGACGTCGCACTTTATACTGAATATGGCTTGGTACGCCGGGACTAAATTCAGAGGAGCAAACCATTATGAAATTAACTACGATTACAAGTGTAAACCTAAACGATAAAGGATTTCCCGGCAGGTGATATGTAAAGTTGCCCACCGTGTTTGTTTATTGTATAATAATAGTTAATTATTATTATAATTTATAAAGGAGAGGGAGGTGAAGTCCTATGGGGAAGTTATATACTACAGATGAAATAAAAGCAAAACTGTTGCCGATTTTTAGAGCTGTTCCTGTTGAAAAAGCCATCCTTTTTGGCTCCTATGCAAAGGGGAATCCAACAAAAGCAAGTGATATAGATATAGTCATTGATAGCAAAGGTAAAATTCGGGGGATTGATTTTTTCGGCGTTCTTGAGGACATTACTGAAGCCCTTGAAATTCCGGTTGATTTGATTGAAGCATCACAAATTATCGACGGAGGTAGGGCACAACGTGAGATTGCGGATACAGGGGTAGTGATTTATGAAAGAACATGAGAAATCCATTCTTGAAAAAATGAAGGCCTATGCAGAACAAGCCATACAATTCAAAGGTAATATGTCTTTTGAAGAATTTTCGAATGACCTTAAGACAATATCGGCTTATGTAATATGACCTAGGAATTCCTAAAAATGCACCGGGGGTGTGCAGATAAATTGTAAAGTGGAAGGGGGCGGTACCCTAAGGGGTATGTTCTCTATCATTTTAACACCATATATTTTTCTTCTATTTTTTTGAAAAATTTTTTCTAATTTGTATTGCAAAAATTCATGAACAGTTATATAATAGTCAAAGATAGTCAAAGACAGTGCATAGTAATTTTAATGAGTTACTACAGAAGAAAAATATATAGTAAAACTAAAAAGATAGAGGTGAAGGTGTTTGAAGTATAAAGATTATTATGAAATTCTAGGTGTCTCAAAAGATGCCAAAGAAGAAGAAATAAAAAAAGCATATAGAAAATTGGCTAAAAAGTACCATCCTGATGCTAATCCTAACAATAAGGTTGCTGAAGAAAAATTCAAAGAAGCCAGTGAAGCGTATGAAGTTTTAGGTGACAATGAAAAAAGGCGGAAATATGATCAATTCGGGCACAATATGAACTTTAACAACGGTGCGGATTTCGACCCTTCACAATATGGTTTTGGACAGGGAGGTACTTATTATCAATCAGGTTCAATGAATGATTTTTCTGATTTTTTCAATATGTTTTTCGGGGGAAGTAACAGTGCTTTCTCGGATGATGATGTGTTAGGATCAATGTTTACAGGTAGAAGAACAAGGAATATATCCACCCATGGTGAAGATGCCGTAGTGAATTTGAGTATATCACCTGAAGATTCTTTAAATGGAAAGTCTGTGAAAATATCAGTAAAAATAAATGGAAAATCAAAAACTTTAGATGTAAAGATACCTAAAGGAATACAGGAAGGTGAACAAATAAAGTTAAGGGGGCAAGGAAGTCCCGGACATAACGGCGGAGAAAACGGTGATTTATTTATTAATATAAAATTCAACGAAAACTCTTCATACAAAGTTACAGGTATCGACATGGAAAAAAGTATTGATGTTTTACCTTGGGAAGCCGCTTTGGGAACCAATATTCAAGTGGAGACACCTGATGGTAAAATGATGAATGTTACCGTACCTGCAGGCATTAACTCTAATAACAAGCTGAGGATATCCGGTAAAGGATATGTGGATAAAAATAATAACAGAGGAAATTTGTATTTGAATATAAACATAGTAAATCCTCCGGCATTGAATGATAAAATGCGTAAGTTGTATGAACAATTAAAAAGCGAAAATAATTACATTCCCGGAAGGTAGAAATATGAAATGAGGTGATTACATGAATTTGGAAAAGTTTACGCAAAAAGCGTCAGAAGCTATACTGGATACACAGAAAATAGCCATAGAAAACGGAAATCAAGAAATTGGCGTTATGCATCTGCTCTTATCATTGATAGAACAGCAGGACGGTTTAATACCACAGCTTATTAAGTATATGAAAGTTAATTTGGATACATTAAATTTTGATGTACAAAGCGGTATACGTAATCTGCCGAAAATTTCAGGGCAATCCGCACAAAATCCGTATATGTCTGCTGAATTGAACAAAGTGTTGATAGAATCAGAAAGCATATCAAAAAATTTCAAAGATGAATTTGTAAGTGTAGAACACTTGTTTTTATCTTTGATTGAAAAGGGTGGAAACAATATCGCCCGTATATTAAATAAACATAATATTAATAAAAATACTTTTTTAAACGCTTTGCAAGCCGTAAGAAAAAATCAACGTGTTACATCACAAAATCCGGAAGATATGTATAATGTCTTAGAAAAGTACGGAAGGGATTTGGTGAAAATGGCGGCTGAAGGTAAGTTGGACCCTGTAATAGGTCGTGATGAGGAGATAAGGAGAACCGTCAGAATATTGTCCAGGAGAACAAAAAACAATCCGGTACTGATAGGAGAACCGGGAGTAGGTAAAACGGCTGTAGTGGAAGGCTTAGCCCAACGTATACATAAGGGCGACGTTCCGGAAGGCTTGAAAGATAAAGCCATATTCGCACTTGATATGGGTGCGCTAATTGCCGGTGCAAAATTCCGTGGTGAGTTTGAAGAGCGTTTAAAAGCGGTACTAAACGAAGTGATAAAATCGGAAGGCCGAATTATCATGTTTATTGACGAACTTCATAATATAGTAGGTGCCGGTAGAACCGACGGAGCCATGGATGCGGGTAACCTGTTAAAACCGGCTCTCGCCAGAGGAGAGTTGCATTGTATAGGTGCTACTACTCTTTCGGAATATAGAAAATATATCGAGAAAGATGCGGCGTTGGAAAGGAGGTTTCAACAAGTTTTAATAGAGTCTCCGAATGTAGAAGATGCCATATCAATTTTAAGAGGTTTAAAAGAAAAGTTCGAAATACATCATGGTGTCAGAATTACTGATAATGCAATAATCGCATGTGCGGTATTATCCGATAAATATATCAGCGACAGGTTTTTACCGGATAAAGCTATAGATTTAATGGATGAAGCGGCTTCTAAATTAAGGACAGAGATAGACAGTATGCCTGCGGAGTTAGATCAAATTAATAGAAAATTATTGCAGTTGGAGATTGAAAGAGAAGCTTTAAAGAAGGAATCCGATCCTTTATCGAAAAAACGATTTGATGCATTGGTTGAAGAAATTGCAAACCTAAAAGATAAAAACGACAGACTGACAGCTCAATGGGAAGTCGAAAAAAATAAAATCGGTGAACTGACCAAGCTTAAAGAAGAAATAGAAAATGTGCGGCTTGAAATAGAGAACGCAGAAAGAAAATATGATCTTGATACATTAGCAAAACTTAAATACGGCAAATTGCCCCGATTGGAACGAGAGCTGGAAATCAAAAAAAATAACAGTGAAAATCAATTATTAAAAGAAGAGGTTACCGAAGAAGAGATTGCCGAGATAATTTCAAATTGTACCGGTATTCCGGTATCCAAATTAATGGAAAGCGAAAGAGAGAAACTTTTGAAGCTTTCTGAAGTTTTGCATAAAAGAGTGGTAGGTCAGGACGAAGCTGTTAATGCCGTATCTGAAGCTGTGGTAAGAGCAAGAGCCGGATTGAAAGACCCTACCAAACCCATTGGATCGTTCATATTTTTAGGACCTACAGGTGTGGGAAAAACCGAGCTGGCAAAAGCTTTGGCTGAAAGCTTGTTTGACAGTGAACGAAATATGATAAGAATAGATATGAGTGAATATATGGAAAAGCATTCGGTATCTCGATTAGTAGGGGCACCTCCCGGATATGTAGGATATGACGAAGGTGGACAATTAACTGAAGCTGTTCGTAGGAAGCCTTACAGTGTCATATTATTCGATGAGATAGAAAAAGCTCATCCGGATGTGTTCAATATATTACTGCAACTTCTTGATGACGGGCGATTAACTGACAATCAAGGGCGAACGGTGGATTTTAAAAACACGGTAGTAATAATGACATCGAATATAGGGAGTGATTATTTGCTTGAAGGTATATCAGGTGACGGCACATTAAATTCCGAAGTTAGAAACAATGTTATGCTATTGTTGAAAAGAACGTTCAAACCTGAGTTTTTAAATAGGATTGACGATACGGTTTTATTTACACCTTTGAATTTGGAACAAATCACGAAAATTATTGATATATCCGTACAAGATATTAACAGAAGACTTACCGATAAAGGTATAAAAATTGTACTCACTGATGCGGCTAAGAAATTTGTAGCTAAAAATGCTTACGATCCGTTATACGGAGCAAGACCGGTCAAAAGATATCTACAACACAATGTAGAAAATAAGCTTGCGATGCAAATTGTAGGCGGTAATATTTTAGATAATATGACTGTAAATATTGATGAGGATAGTGACGACTTGAAATTTATAATCGAATGATACTTCAAACACTATATTTTATATTGCAATACCCTATACGGTATTGCTTTTTTTATACATAGGGACAGATATCATCTATTTAATTTGGAATACTAGACAGACCAATGAGAATACAAAATGCTTGGTGATGATAGTAGTCTTATAAAATATGGTAATAGGTATAATTTGTCCCTGATATTGTACATGGTGAAAAAATAAAAAGCTAATTGAAGCTAATAAAAAGCAGGAAATTAAAATAAAGTGTTGAATGTATGAAAGCTGACAAGTATAATCTACATATATTGTTTGAAAGGTGTGATAAATTTGAAAATCGGACTTATAGGATTATCTTTGACGGGAAAAACAACGTTTTTCAATCTACTTACAAATACAGGGGAGAGTACAAGTGCTTCACGGGGGAAAACCGGGACTAACATCGGTACCGCCAGAATACCGGATTCCAGATTGGATTACCTATCCGGGATATATAAACCCAAAAAGACAACCTATGCGGCTTTGGATGTAATTGATATACATGGCATCACACCGGGGAACAGTGCTTCCGCTAGCCATTTTCTAGAATCGGTAAGGTCGGTCGATGCTCTGGTTCATGTTGTCAGAGCGTTCAGAGACGACAGTGTTATCCATTCCGACGGAAGTGTCAATCCTATGCGAGATATTGAGACTATTAACATGGAGTTGTTGTTTGCCGACCTGGCAATAATTGATATAAGGATACAAAGGATCGAATCGGGCAAAAAGATAAATAAAGAACTTCAAGATGAACTTGCAGTTTTGAAAAAGTGTAAGGAAAGTTTGGAAAGTGGTAATCTTATTCACAGTCTTAACCTGACTGAAGAAGAAAAGATTTGTTTGAAAACCTTTAACTTTTTAACCGAAAGACCGATGGTCCTCCTTATGAATTTAGATGATGACCAGTTCGTATCTAAAGGATATGACCAAAAGGAAGATGTGATAAATTATGCATCCGAAAAACATATACCAATAGTTGAGGTTTGTGCGAAAACAGAACTGGAAATCAACCGTCTCGAAGAAGAAGACAAAAAGCTGTTCATGGAAGATCTGGGTATAAAAGAAACCGGTATTGCCAGGCTTGCTTCGGCTGTATATGATTATCTTGGCCTTATATCTTTTCTGACTGTAGGTGAGGATGAGGTAAGAGCATGGACTATAAAAAAGGGTACAATGGCAAAAATAGCCGGGGGTAAAATACATTCCGATATTGAGCGTGGATTTATCAGAGCGGAGGTAATAAAGTATTCGGATTTTGAAAAACTTGGCTCCATGCAAAAAATAAAAGAAAAAGGGCTTATGAGGCTTGAAGGCAAAGAAGCTGTGATAGAAGATGGTGATATAATCAATTTCAGGTTCAATGTATAATCAAGTTTTATAAAAATGATTGTACCGGTTTAACTTAATTTAAAACATAATTTGTATCACATTATGAATGTCATATGGAACCTTGACCAGGCTAATTTACAGATCTTTATAGGCCTTTGGGCTATTAGCTTAAAGACCCTTCCTGAGAAAAAATTATATATGTGTTGACACGATAATGCTTTGTGTTGTATAATACATTTTACGAACTGAAAATAAGCCGAAGTGGTGAAATTGGTAGACGCACTGGACTCAAAATCCAGCGGTAGCAATACCATGTCGGTTCGAGTCCGACCTCCGGCACCAAAACTTATTAAAAACCTTGTAACTAAACAGTTACAGGGTTTTTTACATTTCCATCCTTTATCACTTGCCTTATCTATTTTTAGTTAAATTTTTTTAATATAGATGTGATATATGTATTTTACATATGATATAATTGTGATATATTGTTAAATTATTAACTAAATAATCATTTATTAAAGTAGCTCTTGTAGGAGGGGATATGTAGTGGTTTAATCAACCAAAAGTTTTACTCTATAAAATTTCTACAAAGATATAAGTTTAAAGAAATGAAAAGTAAAAAATATATAATGAGAATAAAAAAATTTTTAAAAGTACGATTTTTTATGGAACCATTTTAGGTAAAAATCGTCTAAGAAACTAAAATGTTCAATATTATTGAATATTACGGGTTTGTAGGTATGAAACGGAGGGATAAACATTTGTAACATTATTGAAATTAGTGATTTACGAAAGGTATATAAAATAGGTAGTGAAAAAATAGTGGCATTGAATAATATAAACCTTACCGTAGGAAAAGGTGAAGTTTGTTGTTTTCTCGGTACTTCAGGTTCGGGAAAATCCACTCTTTTAAACATGATGGCCGGGCTTGAAAAGCCCACAAAAGGAAGTATAAAAATAGCCGGTTTCGATGTGGAGAAATTAAACGAAAAAAAATTAGCGGTATTCAGACAAAACCATATAGGATTTATTTTTCAATCATATAACCTGTTACCGTTTTCAAATGCATTGGAAAATGTTGCTATGCCTTTAACATTTAAAGGTGTAAGAAGAAAGAAAAGAGAAAAAATTGCTAAAGAAATGTTGACCGCAGTAGGTCTCGGCGACAGAATGAATCATAAGCCGTCTGAAATGAGCGGAGGTCAACAACAAAGGGTAGGTATCGCCAGAGCGTTTGTTACGCAACCCGATATTGTTTTTGCCGACGAACCTACCGGTAATCTCGATTCTAAAACTTCAGCAGAAGTTATGAACTTAATAACGGAAACTACTCGAAAAAACAACAGAACATTGATTATTGTTACACATGACATGTCTGTTGCCCGATATGCCGACCGAATCGTACATATACTCGACGGTGACATAAGTAATATAGAAGTGTGCAGTTAAACAGGAGGTATTAAATTGAAAAAGTTAGTTAGTGTTCTATTTACAATTGTTTTTATTTTAACGAATATTTTGTCAATCAACATCGTAAGTGCTGCAAATACAGATATAATAGTATCGTATTTTACACCCATGAAAGGAATTAATTCTATTGATAAAGCTCCTACAAATGAAAGATTTGATTTTTGGGTGACTTTTGAAAACAGATCGGGAGGTCCGATAAGTAATGTTAATGTTACCTTTGATCAGGAGAACTCGTCATTTTATGTGGTGGACGGTTCACCTGTTAAGTATGATATATATATGATTGAAGATGTAGGTACGGTTATATTTCCTAACCTTATTCATAAAGGAAGCGGTAACAAAATAGTATTGATATTTGATTTTAAAAAAGACGGTAATGAAGAAAGTACAGTGACAAAAACCTTGTATATAGGTGTTGATAGCAATAATAACGGTCCGATAAATCCCGGTGATAATCAGTATAGTTTTTCAATGGATCCTGTTATTGAAATATCTGACAATATAGGCGTACCTGTTCTACCGGCAGGAAAGAATATAGGTTTTACTTTGCCTATCGCAAATATTAGCATGTATTCGGCGTTAGATGTCAAGATATCATTAGATGTTAACGGACCGCTAAGTGAGTATATCACTTTTAACGAATTGAAGCCCGTAAAGAAGCTGGCGTACATATCACCAAGAAGAACCGAAGCTGTTTCATTTAACGTATATGTTAGCAAGGTCATTGAACCCGGGATATATCCAATAACAATTAACTATTCATATTATAATGTTGCAAATAAATTGTTTTCATCTTCCGAAACTATAAATATAAAGGTTGAGAATGTATATACAAAACCTAACTTAAAGGTCAAGGAAGCTAAATTTGTACCGGAAAAAATCAAAGTGGGTGAAGAGGTCAAATTAGTATTAAACATAGCTAATGAAGGTTCATGTGAAGCTAAAGATGTCAAAGTATATGTGGAGGATTTCGAAGATGACGGTTATGTAGTTATAAATTCTACTAATCAAAAAAGCGTAGGTGTTATTTCAGGAAATACCGAGAATACCGTTACATATACACTACTAAAAGTAAATAACGGACAAAATCCAATATGCAGCTTGAGAATAAAAACTGAATACAAAGATGAAAAAGGTAACACTTATTCCGATATAACGACGGTTATACCGGTTATGCCTGAAAATACGGAAGGTTTCGCCAACCTGAAATTTGATAAAATTACAGCTCCTGTGGAGGAAATAAATGCAGGGGAGGAATTTAATGTTGATGTGGTAATTAAAAATACAGGTAGCGGAGATGCTAAAAACATTAAAATAAATTTGGCACCCGACAGCTCAATTATACCGAAATCTTTGAGTATTATAACTGTAGACACTATAAAAGCGGGAGAATCAAGATCGTTTTCTTTTAAGCTGTCATCTTTTCCTGATGTATTATCAAAAAACTATGCCATACCGATAAACTTAGAATACGAAACAAATAATATCAAAAACTCAAATACAAATTATGTAGGTGTGAATATATTAAATGAAAAGAGTAAGGTGAAAACCGTACCTAAGATAATTATAGATAACTATGGATTTGATACCGATAAAGTAAACGCGGGAAAGGAATTTGATCTATATCTTTCTTTCTTTAATACAAGTAAAGATTTGTCAGTAAAAAATATCAAAGTTACCGTTATGTCAAATGACGGCTCTTTCACACCTGTAAATAGCAGTAATACTTTCTATTTAGATAGCATACCTGTTGAAGGAATTGTAGAAAGAAGCATGAGATTATATGCCAAGCCGGATTTAAATACCAAGTCATACCAGATGACTGTAAAATTACAATATGAAGATGAAAACGGAGTACAAGATGATAATACCGGAAGACAATATGAAGCTGAAGAGATCCTAAGCATACCGGTTGTTCAAGAACCGAGACTACAAGTTAATGATATCAACTTACCATATCAAGCATTTATCGGCTCACCTGTTTATGTATACACACAGTTTTATAATATGGGAAGGTGTGGTCTTCATAACTTACTTGTGAGGATGGAAGGTGATTTTGAGGGCCAGGATCTGAATTATTTTGTGGGTGATTTTAATCAAGGTTCAAGTGATTATTATGAGGGAACAATAATCCCGGCAAAAGAAGGAGTTTTAAATGGCAATTTGATATTCTCTTTTGAGGACGATATTGGTAATAAGTCAGAAATTATAAAAGAATTTTCAATGAATGTTGTACAAAACAATCCTTCTATAAAAGAGGTTTACGGTGAGTATGGTAAAGATGTTTATGGTACACCTGAACCACCGGCTAAAAAAAGTAAAATAGGGTTAATTGCAATCGGTGCGACCGGACTTGTTGTAGTGCTGACAGTAATAATTATTATAGTTAGAAAAAACAAGTCAAAAAAAGAAGGGTTGGAGTCTGATGAATAGTATAGACCTTATACTTATGGCATTAGGTAACTTATGGCGGAGAAAAGTAAGAACCATTCTAACCGTGCTTGGGGTTATTATAGGAACCGCTTCAATATT
Organism: uncultured Clostridiaceae bacterium; assembly: GCA_964547525.1. Taxonomy (GTDB): domain Bacteria; phylum Bacillota; class Clostridia; order JAAYHZ01; family JAAYHZ01; genus CAZJOD01. The sequence goes on along the minus strand of CAZJOD010000073.1, from coordinate 987 downwards.
ACTTATGTTGTCCTTAGGTATCGGTATTAATCAGAGTTACCAAGATAGCCTTGAAAGAATGGGAAGTTTGAATGTTATTCAAGTATACAATAACTATTCTTACGGTTACGAGGTAGCAATGAAGGTCGGAGGCACCACTGCAGCCGGTAAATCCGATACCGAGATAAAAACACTTGATGATACTGTGGTTGATGAAATAATGAATATTAAAGGTGTTGAAGCGGTATTAAAAACCATTGAGACTTCGGTAAAATTTGGTTCGGGAAAATATACGGCATGGGGTCAGATTCTAGGAGTTAATCCTGAAGCGATGGAATACTTTGATTTTGTTTTAGCGGAAGGAAGGTTGTTGACTCCGGAAGATACTAATGCAATCGTTTTCGGTTCGGATGTACCTATGCAATTTTGGAATCCAAGAGATAGAAACGCATATAAAGCTTATTATTACGAGGATCCAATGCAGGAAAGAAAACCGAATGTTGACGTATTAAAAGATCGTATAATTTTAACCTTTGATATGAGTTATGGTGAAGGTCAACGTACAAGTTATAATGGTAAAATACCAAAACGATATAATGTTGAGGGTGTCGGACTGTTATCTTTTGAAAAATCTATGAATTATTCATGGTATGCCATAATGAATATAGAATACGTTCAAAAATTAATTAAAGAAAACGAGAGATTGCAAGGTGGCCAGAGAAGCCAACAACCCACAAAAATAACATATAACCAAATAAAAGTTAAGGTTAAAAATTTAAATGATGTTGAAGTTGTGCAAAATCAAATAAAAGATATGGGATTTAGAACATACTGTTTGTTAGAGCATATGAATGAAATGAAGAGAAGTTCGGTGGTAATTCAAGCGATCTTAGGCGGTATAGGTGCAATTTCACTCCTTGTTGCAGCGCTAGGTATAGCGAATACCATGATCATGTCTATTTATGAAAGAACTCGTGAAATCGGTATAATGAAAGTACTGGGATGTCT
>CAZJOD010000072.1:0-17814 GCA_964547525.1 uncultured Clostridiaceae bacterium | reverse complement strand
TTATAATTTGGTATATTTGGGTCTCTAGTTTTCAAGAGTTTCGCAATTTCCTAATTAATTATATATGAAATTACAATTTAATACAATAAATATATAAAAATCGATAGCGTCAATTTACTTTCGGAAATAAAGGGTACACTTTTGAATTCTCTACGACCCTTTAATACCAAAGCTTTTAAGAGGATTTAAAAATTCAAGATATTTCCTTTTGCCCGATGTACATAAAAAATTTAAAATTTAAGTATAAATATTTCCGGATATATGCTTATTCCCTGTACTTTCGTCCCGTTTTACCAGGTTTGAATGAAGCGGGATGAAAATTCCCTATATCAGAGTCATATCTGACTTTACTCATAGGTATGGATCCTCCGTCTTCAAAATGAACAACAGGTTCTTCCCCGGGGTTTTTTGCTTCTTCTACATCCGCTCGAGCTTCAACCAGTTTCTTTAGAAGTTCATCCCGATGGGGCTGCGGAGGCAACCAAGCTTGGTATTTGTTTTTAAGCTTAACAAATAGGTTTTCTTCCTCTTCCTTACTTAATGTAGTCCAATTTCTGTTTCCCTTGACTTGTTCAAAAAGCGTAAGCACTGCCAACCATAAATCTTTATATATTCTGAGTTTGGCTTCCTGGTTGTTTGCAACCCAGCGGATTGCTTCGGCTTTTTCTTCATATTCCTTTATAGTAAGTTTCTTAAATGAATCCGAGGTAGAAATTTTATTTCTTATAAATTCCGCAGCTCCCATTGCAGGTTGTACTTCGGTTTTTTGAACCTTGGCAAGACGCTGCACAACATCTTGCAGTTTTTCTTGAAATATTTTGTATTCATCCATTCTCCGCTCCATCCGCAACAACATGTATTCTGTGTCCTCCAATAGGGGCTGTATCATTTTGTGAGGATTGGTACTAAGAGCATCATATTCTTCATTCAAAAGGCGTTTCAATTCATCCATGCATCCGCATACATCGCTAAATCTTGTCTGTCTTGCTTCCTTGCTTGTTTTAGTTAAATTTTGTCCCATGAAAACCTCCATGATTTTTTCTTATTCTACTGCAAAAACTTTATTTTATTGCAGCGAAATCATTTCTATATTTTAAAATGTATCTTTTCACGATAACATCATAACAAAAAATCTGATAAATTGGTAGTAATGTCAACGACTTCAATGGTTTTTTTGGTGTGCAACTTATAAAAAAATTTTATAATGGCAAGACAATCATTAAACTCTATCTATGGCATAATTGAATCAGAAAGTTTGGATTTCGTATAAGTTGGGATTTCATATTATGTGTCTTCATATAAAACAGCAAACGAGGATATGTTCCGATATGTTCCTGGTATAGTAGAATATGTAAAGATTATTGCTTTTTTATTATTTTTGTGGTACACTATTAAAAGAGATGGAGGTGTCAGAGCAATGACGATCAATCAGGAAATATTGAATATTACCGAAGCGATCAAGCAGGCAATACCCGCTGAAAGGATTTATCTGTTCGGTTCATATGTCTATGGCACACCGGACGCGGACAGTGATTATGACTTTTTCGTAGTTATACCTGACGGTAGCCTGTGTCCTCTGGACGCGATGAAAATGGCGCGGCGTTCTCTCAGAACATTGGATAGGAAAACACCGGTGGACATCTTAGCTGATTATAAAAGCCGATTTGATGACCGAAGAAATTTCAATACGTTGGAGCGTAAAATTGCAAATGAAGGGATGGTGTTATATGAACGATAGAAGTCTTGTTGACGAATGGCTGAACCAAGAACGATGCCGCTAGTGCGGCGGTTTCTTTATGTTTGTTAATAGCGTTAAGCTAAATTATATATAAAAATAAAAAAGTTGACAACCGGTTTCACATGTTTGTAATATTACAATTTTTTCACAGGTGTTTACATTGACAGTATGATAATTGACTTATAAAATTATATGGGTAACATTTTGTTACATAATTTGAAAGGGGAGTGGCTATTGATATGACACCTCGTGAGAGAGCTTTGGCGGTCTATTCGTTTAAAGAAACTGATGTACAGTGCTTTGATTTGATGGAGGGCACTTTTTGGCCGGAGCTCACGGATGATTTTATAAAAAAATATCGGATGTCCGATCCGGAAAAAATTCAAACCGCTTTAGGAAGCGATTTCAGATGGACGATTTTCCAAACACGATTTAGTGATAACCCGGGTCAATCGGGAGGAGACGGAACTTTTTCCGACGAATTGGGTGATAGAATGCTCAAATCCGCTGAAACGGTAGCTGATGTTCGTAGCTTGATGCAGCTTGATCCTAATATGGTCAAAATACCGGATTTTAAGCAACTGAGGCTTAATCATCCTGATAAAGCTTTGATTTGTTGTCCCGGATGGATGCCGGCTTTTTCCGGTGCATGCGAAGATTTTGGTATGGTTAAAGCTTTAAGTCTAATGGCTTTAGAACCTGAAATGATAGAAGAATATGTAAGAATAAAAAAAGATTACGCTGTTGAAATAATAAAACGTTGCATATCTGCAGGAGCGGCAAAATATTGTGACTTTTTATGGCTGGGTGACGATTTTTCAGGAGAATCAACTATGCTTTTGTCTCCGGATATGTGGAGGGAATTGTTTAAACCCGCTTTAAAAGAGCAAGTTCAAGAAGCGAGAAATGCAGGATTAATGGTGATGTTCCATTCTTGCGGATATGTTGCACCTGTATATGAGGATTTTATTGAAATGGGAATAAATGCTCACATAGGAGTACAAACAAGTTGTCCGGATATGAGTGCGGAGCAGTTGGCCGATAAGATAGGTGGACGATTAGTTATACATGGTGGAGTGGATGCACAAAAAACTCTTGTAGAAGAAAATTTCGAGGGTGTAATAGCTCAGACGAAACGAAATATAAAAGCATTTTCGAAATGCGGAGGTTATGTGGTTTCAAATTCTCATCACGGTATGGCTGATATTGGCGCTGAGAAAATCGTTGCCATGTCAATAGGAGCAGGCCGCTGGAATACATCTCTCGGATTTCACACCGATTTTAAAGAGTAAAAAATAAATAAATTTTCAAATAAGCTGTGTTTATAAATGAACACAGCTTATTTGTGCAATGCCACAGGATCTTTCTGAAAAAGACGAGTCATAATTAGCATATTCCTTAATAATTCACAAGAATAAATCTAAAAACTTAATACCGGTCGGATGTTTTTCTACTATCTAAAGGTGGTAAAGCAAAAAACTAATTGAAACCTATTAAAAAGGAGGAATCGGAGATCGATTCCTTTTTTTACGGAATGATAGCACCTTGACATTAAAAAAACATTTACGTAACATGTGTTACTTACAACTTAAATTTGATTTAATAAAATAAATACATGAAATAAAAAAACCTGGAGGTCAAAAAAATGTTAAGAAAGATTATTCAGATAGATGAAGCCAAATGTAATGGATGCGGATTATGTATAAATGCGTGTCACGAGGGAGCGTTACAGTTGGTTGGAGGTAAAGCCAAACTGATTTCCGATTCGTATTGTGACGGATTAGGGGATTGCTTACCGGAATGTCCTACAGGAGCTATAACAATAGAAGAAAGAGAAGCGGCTCCATATGATGAGGAAACTGTAAAAAAGAATATGCAGGAAAAGAATAAAAATCAACATCAGAATGTTGAATGCGGGTGTCCCGGCAGTAGAGCTATGAATTTAAAAAGTAAATACAAAGAGCCACAAATATCTGTTACAAGGCAGGAATCGCAGCTTTCACAATGGCCTTGTCAGATTAAATTGGCACCGGTTAACGCTCCGTATTTTAATAATGCCGGTTTACTGATTGCAGCCGATTGTTCGGCGTATGCATATGCTAATATTCATAATGATTTTATGAAAAATAAAATTACTTTAATAGGTTGTCCAAAGCTGGATGATACGGATTATTCCGAAAAATTAGCTGAAATATTAAGAAGAAACGACATACAAAGTGTTACTGTTTTGCGCATGAGTGTTCCGTGCTGCGGAGGCTTGGCATATCCTGTTAAACAAGCACTCATAAAAAGTGGAAAAATGATTCCTTGGCGGATTGTTACAATAGATACCGACGGAACTATAATTGACGGTTGATTTGAACTTGGGAAAAAATCTCTGTGGATAAAATGTGTTCTTTTCCACAGTATTATTAACATAAAAAGAATTTAAATATTTATCGTATCTGTGATAACCACCGGTTATTATAAGTTCTCTTTTATATAAGCTTATTCGAATAAATCAAAAGATATTACCTATAAAAACGAGGGGCGAACAGCCCCTTTGAATTTGTTTATTACTATTTATAATGAGTTATTTAAATATAACGATCGAGTTATTCACATTATCCACAATTTTGACCATATTTTCTGTGGATAACTTAAGAAAAGAACATATTATCGTCAATATTTATAAACAAGCTTATATTAACTTAATTAACCGTATTAAAACAATAATTGCATATAAAACATACTTTCGTATCTTTTTAGACAATATGAATTTTATATTCTCTCAACCAAATATCCAACTGTATCAAATATGCAAATATTTGCGGTGTAGACATCAACTGGCCGAACCATTGCTTTCCAAATGATTTTCCGTCGGTATCCAGCATTAATTGCACTATTTTTTTATTAATGATTGTTAAAATGGGAGAACAGGGATCGTTTAATATATCTTGGAGCAAAGCTTTGACCGCTTGTGCATATGCCGGGTTATGTGTTTTAGGATACGGACTTTTTTTACGCCATAAAACATCCTCCGGCAAAATACCTTTTAGTGCATACCTTAACAGTCCTTTTTCACGATTTTGCAGATATTTCATTTCCCAAGGTACATTCCACAGATATTCGACAATACGATGATCGCAAAAAGGAACCCGCACTTCAAGACCTGTTGACATGGACATTCTGTCTTTTCGGTCAAGTAACACCGACATGAACCATGTCAGATTAAGATACATCATTTTTCTCATTAGTAACTCGTCACAATTTTCTTTACCTGATAAAGGTATGTTCGAAACTGTTTGCTCATATGCCGCGGCTACATAATTTGTTATGTCTTTTTCGGATGCTATTTCTCCGGATAACAAACCGGCTCTTTCCAATGTTGAAGGCGACCATGGGAAATAGTCCGAACTCAACATTTCTTGACGATAAAACCAAGGATATCCTCCGAAAATTTCATCGGCACATTCGCCTGATAAAGCCACAGTTGCATCTTTTTTTACTTCTCTGCAAAAAATAAGTAAAGAAGAATCCACATCCGCCATACCGGGTAAATCACGAGCCTTAACCGCTGCTTCAAGATTGGCAATTAATTGCCCGGTATCTGTTTTTACGGTTTTATGAAAGGTACCAAACTCTTCGGACATCCTTTTTACCCACGGTTCGTCGGCATCAGGTTGAAAAACACCGGATTTAAAATATAAATCGTTATTTATGTAATCGATTGAATAGGTATTCAGTACCGCTCCTTTTTTCTTTAACATATTTGAAGAAACTGCGGTTATAGCACTTGAATCAAGTCCGCCTGATAAAAACGTACAAATTGGCACATCGGATACAAGCTGGCGTTTGATGGCATCTACAACCAAATCTCTTACGGTTTGAGTCGTTTTTTCCAAATTATCTTCATGAGGTTTACTTTCAAGAGACCAATAATATCTTTTATATATCCCGTTTTTATTGATATGGAAATACTGTGCAGGTTCCAACTCGTATATTCCTTTGAATACCCCTTTGCCGGGGGTACGAGCGGGACCAAGGCCGATTATTTCGGATATACCTTGTTTATCTATTTCGGCATTTACAAAAGGATGTACCAGCAGTGCTTTGATTTCTGATGCGAATATAAACGATTCACCTTTCACAGTGTAAAAGAGAGGTTTTACTCCAAACCTGTCTCTGCATAAAAATAGACTTTTATCTCTTTGGTTCCAGATCCCGAACGCATATATTCCATTAATGCGTTCCGCGCAACCGGCACCCCATTTTATATAACTTTTCAACAATACTTCGGTATCGGAACTGCTTGAAAACTCATAACCGTATGATTTGAGCTCCTTTCTTAAATCTTCCGTATTATACAATTCACCGTTATATACTATTACATATGTATTATCACCTTGATGTGCCGTCATTGGCTGTCCACCACCTTCCGGATCTATTACCGTCAATCTGCGGTGTCCTAGAAGCGCATTGGTTGAACTCCATATACCGGACGCATCAGGTCCTCTTGCCGCTAATGTATCTGTCATTCGTTCGATAGCTTTTCTTTGTTCACTTATATTCTCGTTAAAGTTTATCCATCCTGTTATTCCACACATATTAAATCACCTTCTCATAAAGTTTGGTAAAAAAATTCCCGTAATTGCCATTGACTTAATAAATTTTTTTATAGTTAGTACGTTTGTGTAGTTTTTACATATAATACATATTGAACGTCATAACTTACAAGATATTATATGATGATAATGAAATATGGTGACTACAATATTTAATAATATGAAATAGATATAAAAAAATATTTCATTATATCAATAAATCTATTGAATTATAAATTATTCCGTGTTATAATCTCCACAACATAAAAATCCTCGCCTTAGTTATAATGTGTTTATATATTTTAATAAATAAATAACTATCGGTGATGTTATTAGCTTAGAATTGGATGGATAAACCTCGAAATAGCCATAAACGCATAGTTGAACCTATATTCGGCTTTTATGTATTCCTGAGGTAAAATTCAAAATTTATAAGACATTTTAATAATGATGACATATCCACTCAACGAAATAGAAGGACCGACTTATACCGGTTTTACTTTAGAGAATTAAAAAATACTGTACGTGTAAAGTAAAATGAAATAAATAAAAAACATAATTGCAATAATGAAATATTAAACCGAATAGAAGTCTTGTGACCATTACAGTGTATGTATTATTAAATGAATTGTTACACCTTAATAATAAAGATTAACTTTAAAAGACTTAAAATATGTGGATTAAATTGATATAGGAGGAAACATGCTTTTACGTGAAGGTCAAGTAAGGATACCGTCCGGTTGTGCCATAACAGGAATAATTAATAAAAATAAAAAATCTTTTTCCGGAATAAAAATAATACAATCTATAACTTTGATGCACGAACGTTCGAACGGGTTAGGAGGGGGATTTGCAGCTTACGGGATTTATCCGGATTACAAAGATTTTTATGCAATACATATGTTTTTCGATAATAAAAATGTCAAATGTCTAGCGGAAGAATATCTTAATGAATATTTTGAAATTGTGGAAAGTGGTGAGATCCCGGTTAGAAAAACAAAAAGCATTACCGATATACCATTGATTTGGAGATATTTTGTTATTCCGACAAAAGGAAAATTGATTGAAACGTCATTAGATGAAGAAGAATATATTGTTAGATTCATATTACATGTGAATGCGAATATGCAAGGGGCTTTTGTGGTGTCCGCCGGGAAAAATATGGGTGTTTTTAAGGGTGTGGGATATCCTGAAGATATTGGAGAATTCTACGGTCTTGATAATTACAAAGCATATCTTTGGACCGCTCACGGTCGTTTTCCGACTAATACACCCGGCTGGTGGGGAGGTGCTCATCCTTTTTCACTGTTGGACATGACTGTAGTACATAACGGTGAAATATCTTCTTATGATACAAATAGAAAAAATCTTGAAATGTATGGTTATAAATGCTCTCTTCAGACTGACACCGAAGTTATAACATACATTTTTGACTTATTGCTGCGAAGACATAATTTACCGTTGGATATAGCTGTTGCGGCAATAGCTTCTCCTTTTTGGCGTGATATCGAGAGAATGGAAGAACCAAAAAAATCATTAATGAAGAAAATTCGGTTTATTTACTCGGGTTTATTGGTAAACGGACCTTTTTCTATAATTTTCGCCGATTCAAAAGGATTGGTAGCGTTAAACGACAGATTAAAATTACGATCAATGGTAGCGGCTCAAAAAGATGATTTTGTATATGTAGCCAGCGAAGAATCGGCTGTTCGTGTAATATGTGAAAATCCGGATAGAATTTGGGCTCCACAGGGAGGAGAAGCCGTTTCGGTACAATTCACGGAGGAGCAAAGCTTATGTTGAAGTCTTTTTTGGCACCTGAATATTTGGTTGAAAGAAATGTATCGGAGTGTATAGGTTGCAATATTTGTATAAATGAATGTTCATATAAAGTACATATCTATGATAAAAAAAGAGGAACTGTAACAGTAGATAATTTAAAATGTGTAAATTGCCAAAGGTGTGTTTATATGTGTCCTAAAAATGCACTTACTATCGTTCAAAATCCTTGTAGATTTAAAGAAAATGCAAATTGGACAAACAGAATAATAAAAGATATATATAAACAAGCTGAAACCGGTGGCATACTGCTAGGAGGGATGGGTAATGACAGACCGTATACCGTATATTGGGATCATATTCTTTTAAATGCAAGTCAAGTTACCAACCCTTCGATAGATCCGTTAAGAGAACCGATGGAGTTAAAAACCTTTTTAGGCGGCAGACCGGATAGATTATATTTGAATGATGATGATTCTTCTAAAATTTCTTATCTTGAACTGGAAATGCCTATCATGTTTTCTGCAATGTCATTTGGTTCGGTTAGCATAAATGTATGTAAATCGTTGGCAAAAACAGCGGCAAAACTTGGTATTATGTATAACGCAGGCGAAGGTGGGCTGCATGAAAAATTAAGAAAATATGCTATGAATACTATTGTTCAAGTGGCATCGGGTAGATTCGGAGTAAATGCGGATTATTTACATGCAGGAGCTGCAATTGAAATCAAGGTGGGCCAAGGTGCAAAACCGGGAATAGGGGGGCATTTACCGGGTAACAAAGTGGGAGTGGATATTGCTGCGACTCGTATGATACCGATAGGTTCCGATGCAATTTCTCCGGCACCACACCATGATATTTACTCAATAGAAGATTTAAAGCAATTGATAATTTCTTTAAAAGAAGCGGTTGATTATAGTAAACCGGTCTTTGTAAAAATTGCAGCTGTCCACAATGTTGCTGCAATATGCTCCGGTATAGTTCGTGCAGGTGCCGATGTCATAGCGATAGACGGTTTTAGGGGTGGAACGGGAGCGGCTCCGATAACAATTCGTGATAATGTAGGCATTCCGGTAGAATTCGCTATTGCTTCGGTGGATTCACGATTAAGAGAAGAGGGAATAAGAAATAAAGTTTCTTTGGTATGTGGCGGAGGTATAAGAAGTAGCTCTGACATAGTAAAAGCTATCGCTTTAGGAGCGGATGCGGTATATATAGGAACTGCGGCTTTGATTGCGATAGGATGTCACATGTGTCAAAAATGCTATACAGGAAAATGTAATTGGGGGATAGCCACTCAGATACCCGAACTGGTAAACAGGTTAGATCCTGATGCTTCTGCAGAAAGGCTTGAAAACCTTTTACGTGCTTGGGTAAATGAAATAAAGGAAATTTTAGGGGGTATGGGTATCAATGCAATAGAGAGCTTAAGAGGAAACAGATTAATGCTGCGTGGAATAGGCTTAACTGACAGGGAATTGAATATTTTAGGTATTAAAGCTGCTGGTGAATGATTTAAAACAGTGATTTTATATGGAGGAAAGATTAAAATGCAGGAATTAGATGCGAGGAATTATGGTTATAAGGACTTAAATAGAACGATTAAAACAATATTTAGTCAAGGTGAAAATGATATACATTTAAGAAATGTAACAGGCCAAAGATATATTGCCAACGGAGTGCAAGGAAAGCAAAAAATTTCAATTGAAGGTATACCGGGTAATGATACCGCCGCTTATATGGATGGACTTGAAATCACAGTCAAAGGGAATGCTCAGGATGCATTGGCCAATACTATGAACAGCGGAAGAGTGATTGTTCACGGAAATGCCGGTGATACAGTCGGGTATTCCATGAGAGGTGGAGAAATTTTTATTAAGGGAAATGTCGGTTATCGTGTCGGTATACATATGAAAGAATATTGTGATAAGCGACCGGTTATGGTTGTCGGAGGTAAAACCGGCAGCTTTTTAGGGGAATATATGGCAGGTGGTATTATCATTATATTGGGATTGGGAGTTTCGGATAATGAAGATATTATTGGCAGTTACAGTGCGACAGGTATGCACGGAGGAGTAATTTACATACGTGGAGAAGTAAATCCGTTTTTAATTTGGGAAGATGCGATACAGTCAAACACCGATCAATGCGATATGGAAATAATTAGTAACTATACCATGCAGTTTTCAGAATATTTTGGTGTTAACTATTCGGAAATCATGAGTAAAAATTTTATAAAAATTGTCCCGGGAGATAGAAGACCGTATGGAAATCTATATGCATATTGATTTCCATACGGGTATTAAAGAAACCATCAATATTCATAGGTTATAGGTATCCAAGCTTTCATACCTTCATGAATCTCATAGTTAAAGCCTTGTTCCGGATCAACCGGATTTATCAATCCGATGATTGGTGAATTGTTACCTATATAAATTTTTGCATATCCGTTTTCTAATACAAAACTTTGGATAATGAAAGCTGCCGTACCTCCGTTTTTCTTTTCTATATATAGATGACTGATATTTAAATGATCAAATCGATTAAAATCGGATGAATTGTTTATTTTCAACTCTATAAAACAATCGGTTGACATGTCTTTTGTGAAGTCTGTAACAATGCCTTCCAAAACAGAGTTCTTTTCCGAAATAACAGGTTTGTCAATTCGCCCCACGACATTCCCTCCGGTGATCAATGCATATCTGCATTCATCGTCTTTTATACGACAAATGCAAAAACTGCCGCTAACTATCCATTTCTCTTCTATGATATATGGTTTATTATTTCTTTTCGAGAAAAGTACATAATCGATGGAACCGTCCGATAATTGAATTTTTACAATTACAACATCATCTTTTTCACAGGTATCGTCAGGATAAATACGTTCGATTGATTTTATAAAATCCGAACCGGTCCATGATGATATACATGATATAAAATGAAAAGGATCTTGAGATTTCTTGTTAAGTATTAAATAATCCAGTTCTTTCATGTTACCGAGTTTGTTTTGAGGTGGTATTCCTGTAGCTAAAGTTATTTTGTCATACTTACCGATAGCTCTGATATCCATTTTAACTTGTATGTCTTTACCTTGATGAACATTCCAATTATCTTGTACATTCCATCTTACGGTAACAGGATCATCTCCGTTATATATGATTTTTCGTATGTTTTTAAGGTAATGGAATCCGGATCCGTTATAAGGCTCATAAGGTTTGGAGTAATCTACGGCAGGATCTTTTGCGTACATAACTTCTTCACCCATATATGTTCCGGTTTGCTGAGTTATAACCGATGCGTCACCGTTTAAAACTTGAGTGCTACCCTTTGTACCGTGAAGCAGGTAATGGAAATCCGCACCGCCTTCCACTTTAAAACTGTCAATGATGTATGACTTGTCCGATCCGGCCCACACAATGGCGCAGCTTCGCTCATAGCTTTTTAATGAAGGATATGCCGGTAATCCGTCGGCACTGATGAATCCCGCTTCTTTTCCGGATGCATATCCTGTCAAGGAACCTCCATCATGACCGGCTTGAGATTTATCAGCTACCACAGTATTGTGAGAAACAGTGTTATGAGTCCATTCCTTACGTTTTCTATTAAATCCGTCGGTATATTCCGGATATCCCAAATCCGGCATTAACTCCATGCGATAATTATAATATCCGATGTTTAACGTATCGTAATGACCATGGCCTTTATTGTGACCGTAATACATATAAAGACAAGGGCGTGAACGGTCGTCTTTTGTTATATTCAAAAATACCGAGGAAAAACCATACGAGGGTAGGGAAGCACCGGTTATATTTTTGAAGATATAATCTTTAGCCGCTTTCTCCAGGTCCTGTTCTTTGCTTTTAGGATCTTCCAAAAATATGTCATTAAATAAATTCTTAGCACTGCATCCGTTCAAACGCCAAGCCATATGGCCTAATTCCGGAGATTTATGCATCATATATAGTTTGGAGAATAAATGTTCAAAGCCGTCGGTTCCCGGATTTCCGCATTTTCCCGCATCACCGGTGTGTGGTATATATTCGTAATTTAATATCAAAGGCAGGTAGGATTCTGTCATTTTAATAAAACGGGGATGTAATTTTAAATTATACATCGGTTGGATGTTACTATAGTGTTGAAGCAAATCGGAAATATCATAAAACATTTTCAACCATATGCTATTGTAGGTAGGAGAAACTTCATCTCCGAATCCGTCACGATCTACCCGGGTATAAAGATTATATAAAAGATTGCCTCCTTTTACCGGTTCTTTGGATCTATACGACGTACCTTGGTCATAATTGAAAATCCACTCGACCCATTGATCGGCTTCTGTACTTTTTCCTGCAACTACTGCCGCTAACGCAAGGGATTTTTCATGCATACCCGTATTTCCGAAAATTTCTCTTTTAGTAATACCTTTATAAACTTCTTGTACTATATCTCGGTATAAATGTTCGGAAATTGAATAAACACTTTTTTTTGATAAAGATAACTTTCTGTTCTTATATATAGAGTTTAATATATCGCATGCATTGGATAAAGGAAGAACCGGAACAAACGCATCTATTGCTTTTAATAAAATCTCAGTAATACCGGGTTCGGATATACAGCCTGCAATTTTACCTTCTCCCGTCCCTCCGCAATTGTTGTAATAAGGTTTCCATCCTCTAAAATCCGATAAATGCATATCGGGGTAGACATCAGCTACACGATCCAATAAAACCAGGCCTAAGTCTGCATATTTTATGTCTTCGGTATATATAAAAGCATCGGTTAGATTTTTTAGATTGTCCAATACAAGTGAATACCAAACACCAAAAAGATTATAATATGCCGCAAACGCCCATACTGCACCGTTATCCGAGGTCCAGCCGAATCCGTTATCTACGTACCTATTATCGGCAACATTAACGTTATTTAACAGGCAAATATTAGCAGTTTCCGGTTGAAAAAACCCTTTATCGTCAAGAGAACTCTCGTAATATGACTTAAAGTCGTTTGACGGTAGTATGACATGACAATTGGGACACTCAATTTTCCAAGAATTATCTTCGGTATGGCATATCCAAGAATAAACACCGTATTTTTCAGTCATTTCTTTTCCGCATACAGGACATTCTTCATTATAATTTGTGTGGATGTTTCGAGGAAGCTTACTAGAAGTGATTGCAGTCCAATAAAATTCCGCTCCTTTGGCAATGCAAGCATCAGCCTTTTTTATCGCGGTATTTTTTAATTCATTAGCCCATTCATACTTCTTAATATTTTGCTTGGCATTTGCTATTTTTTCCTTTGTAAACCAATTGCCGCCGTACTTTAAATGAAGCTCTTCCATTTTGCACCTCCGTTACTAAAAAGCTTATTGAACGTTAATATATTATAACATATATATCGGTGGTTCTTACATGCAAAGAATTTGAAATGGTAATTTGAAATTGTAAAATAAAAACACCATATGTAAAATATTTTTGAAAAAGTTTGAAAAAAATAAGTTCGAATCGACATGAGTAGCCTTTACCCTCAGCTATATTAGGTCTCATGCACGCTTTGTAGTAGCGCCAATGATTGATATTCCGTTGGCTGATGAAAAAGACATTCGAGGTGGCTAAATATGCAGGTGCTACATTAGTTACAGAAACATAAAGCACTACCCGGACGACCCTATAGTAAAGACAGATCAAGACTTTTAAAGATGTTAAACAAAAATCCCCTATAATATAATCAATTACCGCACAATAATAACTGCTTCTGATGTAAAATCACATCCTAATGTTTGGGTTGTGTGAGATAACAATGTGTCAGTGTACGTGGTTTGGGACCATGGGGCCGTAGGTTCAAATCCTGTCACCCCGATCATATCAGAACCTATGAATGATAGATCGGTTTATGAGCTTTTTTGTACCTAAAAGGTAGCAACAATGGCAGTGAATAGGCTATAATTGAGGTAATAGTTGGTATATTTGCTTGTACTGGGACATTTTTAGAGTGGTTTAATACATATTATGTAAGTGGAATCATTAAAAAATTGAGCGAGCTCTTAAAAGAAAGAAGGACCCGTTGAAAGATTGGGAGTTCCGTTAAAAGATTGAGGTCATCGTTAAAAGATTGAAAAAACGTTAAAAGATTGACTTCATCATTAAAAGATTGAAAATAGTATGAAAATGAACCCATAGAATTGACATCAAAAAGTGTAGAAACCTCTTTTGGGGACACTGTAATGGTTTATTCAATTGACAAATCCTTGAATGTGGACAAGTAAACTTTCTTCACCTCCGCAAAGGATTATACCATCTGGAGCAGTACCTTTTATGAATTAGTGGAAATAAATTGCCAAAAACTATGGAATTTTTTTGCCTAAATCTATGGTATATAGTTTATCATTTACACAAATTCAATAACCCGATAGGTATACAAATTCATTTATATCTATCAGGTTATATATTAGCTTAAAAAAAGTGCATCTTTTCGCTTTCGTATTATTTTGCAACTTCACTCAGCTTGTTGATAATTTTTATGAATCTCTCATCACCACGTAGGAAGTCGTATTTGTTCTGCTCAAGCTTTTTTAGATAAATACCGCATTCATTTTCTTTATAGTTTTTTAAGTATTCTGTGAGATTATATTTAACCATATCAATTAAGAACGAGGTATGTTGCCCGTCCGGTTGTGTATCCGCCATTACAGCATATTTCGCCATTTCTTGGAGATTTTCGATTACTGCGTCCTTATCTCCAATTAATGCATAATTGACAGCGATATCGTAGTATATTTGTGCTAAACGACAACAAGAAAATCCAAAATCACCGTCCTCATACACAAGTTTATAAAGATTAAGCCTGAATTTATGTATTCTTATACGTTCCTCAGCAGAATAGTTTCCTTTATATGACATTACATCGGCATTTCCATTTATCATGCTTACAAGGCATACGATGTTTTCCTGACATTGTATGACCGCATCTTCGCCGTCAAGAATGTTTTTCATTGTTTCTTCACGTGACCCATAGTAATTATTCAACATATTTGCATACTTTTTAGCATTTTCCGCATCGTTTATACAGTTATAGATAAAGCATAGAATACTAATTGCTCTACTTCGAAGGTTGTTATCCGTGCATTCACTCAGTACCTTCTCTCCGGTAGAAATTATTCTATCGGAGTACTCACCTTTTTGACTGCTATTAAAAAGTGCACTCATAATTTCAACAAGAACAACACTGTCATTAGGATATTCCCTATACGCAGATTCCCATAACTCAATAACTGCGGATACATTTCCGATGTTTTTAAGACGCACACTCTTTTTCATATATTCCTCAATCACGAATTTCTTTTGCACCTCACCAACACCTAGCAAGTCATCAACAGATACATTGAAATAGAACGCAATTACCGGAAGAAGCGTAATATCAGGAAATCCTTCGCCACGTTCCCATTTACCCACTGCCTGTGTAGAAATACCAATGTGTTCAGCAAGCATCTCCTGTGTAACATTTTTCTTTTTACGTAACTCACGTAGATTGTTTTTTAATGTGATATCCATTATTTTCACCTTCCAAAATGAAGTGATAAGCGCTTATCCTATTTATATTATATATGGATAATATGACCACATCAAGAACCGCATAGTTGTATTTTGGTTGTTAAATACAACTAAATGTATAGGTGTGATTTTAATCTATTATGAAATTTATGCTTTTATGTTATTATGAAAGTATTTTATTTATGAAGTAAAATTTATGCTAAATTAAATAAAAAGAATTTAATTTATACCGAACCTTTTACCAATAGGTGTTACTTATTAAGTACAATCGATTGTTACGTTTAATTTGGAGTGATATAATGACTTTTGATAAATTCTTAACTGAAGAACTGATAGAGACGACTTTTTTATATTGTTACAAGCGTTTAAACGATACCTCTGAAGCGGAAGATTTGGCACAAGACATTCTGTTGGAAGCTTTACGTACAGTACGTAAGGGTGAAAAAATATTCAGCTTTTATTCCTGGTACTGGAGGTTGGCGCATAACAGGTATTGCCTTCATTTAAGAATGAAGAAAAATAACGCTGTTTCGATTGATGTCTTTGGAGGTAGTATATCATCTGAGCTGGATTTTACCGAAGATTTAATCAAGCAAGAAGATGTATCTGCATTAAACTTCGTAATTTCAAGGTTATCAACCATTCATCGCCAAATTATTATTCATTTTTATCTTAAAGAACAAAAAATTGCTGATATCGCAAAATCACTTGATTTACCCGAAGGAACCGTCAAACGTCGATTATTTAATGCAAGAAAAGAAATAAAGGAAGGTGTACTTAATATGAATAATTATGGAAAACAATCTTATGCTCCTGCAGACTTACAACTATACGGAAGCTATGGAATTCCTAATCATTGGGATTCAATTAATGACATAATGACAAAACAAATATTTGTGGCATGCATGGACAAACCCGTAAGCATAAGCCAAATAGCCGATGAAATAGGTGTAGCACCATTATACTTTGAAGAAAAAATCAATTATTTATTAGAAAATAAGTTTATAAAAGAGTCTTCGAAAGGTAGGTATATTGCAGATTTTTGTATATTTCCGGCACAAGTCAATGCTGATTTTAATTATGAATTATCTCAGCTTTATGGTAACATCGGCCAAGAGATAACTGATGAAATAATTTCTGTTGAAGCTGATATTCGAAAGCTTAATTTTTACGGCAGTGATTTTAGCTTGGATTATTTACTCTGGATATTTTATGTATATGCATGTTCGGTTATTAGTAAAACGATGCTTTCAGAATATAAGAATAAATGGATTGGTAAAGTTCCGGATAGTAACGGTAAAGATTATCGAATTGCCGGGAAAGTAACCTTGGCTAATGAGAATGTTACCTACAAAGATTGTAAGTTGGTAAGCTGGAGCAACTTGCATAACCATTTTCAAACTGCGGATTACAGACATATAACTTATGCCAACCTTTTTGAAATGGAGCCATTCAGTGATAGAGATATTATAATATCTGATAAGAATATTAATACAATTATGAAAGTCTATGATAACCCGTGTGTAGAATTAACAAAAGTCGAAGAAGAACAGATTGCCAATTTAATTAGTGTCGGGTATATTAAAAAGGAATTGAAAGGTCTTTATCTTACGTTTCCCGTTATGACAAATGAATGTCAGAACCAGATTGAAGAAATTTTACGTAAAAGAACTTTTAATCTGGCAAATAAATATGTTGAACCGGTAAGTAATTTAGGTGAAAAGTTTTTATTCCCTTATGTTAGGGAAGATTTATTTGAAGAATATGTTAACTGGATTATGCTCGGGTCTTTTTTGCCATTGAATAGGGTTATGTATTATGCTATGGAAGAAGCAAAAACTCTTGCTATTCCTGATGATTATTCAAAATCAGCTGCTGGCATTTGCCTATATATCAATAAATGAGTATTTTTTTATAGGGCTTATTCCACTCTCACTTATGGTCCTGTCAAGCTCACATTATAAGAAGGGTATAAATACCATGGGTAACCGGCAACTGCAGATGGCTTACATAAACTAGCTATTCCACACACCACACCCGGCAAAGATCACAATATACCCGGTTACAGCAAGCAAAATATTCCGAAAAAACGCTCTCGTAAAGGGATGACCTGGTATGGGTTGCTACATGATGGGATACAGAAGCTGGGGAGGTGTTGGGGTGGATA
>CAZJOD010000071.1:11038-17962 GCA_964547525.1 uncultured Clostridiaceae bacterium | reverse complement strand
CAATCCGGTATATTTTTTAAACTCCCGTTCCATGTGATATTTACTAATAAAAAATTTATCTGAAAGCACGTCCAGTGATAAATTTCCCGAAATATTATAATTAATATATTCAATTATACGGTTTATATCGGGATTATATTTAATTTTATCAATGTCGATTTTTTCACCGTAACAATCTATGTATGCTTTATTTACAGTAATCAGGAGTTCGGTTAAATAAATTGTACGAAGTGTAACATTGCCATAACTGATACTGTTACATGAATTTTCAAATTTGTCTCTTATCTCTTTTATTTTTAAGGCATATTCGGGATTAGGTCTTAATAAATGATTCTTTTCTTTTTTTACAGTGTCAAAGCATAGTAGTAAGTTGGTATCACTTTGCCCAACGTTTTCTAAATAATCTCGTTTAATCCAAAATATCGCTCGCTCGTAGGGGGTATCAGAGTCAACAACAGGCTGATGTAAATCGTTATTATTAATTAATAGTATATCACCCGGTTCCAGACGGTAGTTAAAACCTTCTATTGCATAGATAACTTTTCCGGATATAAAAAATAAAATTTCATAAAAATCATGATTATGATATTTCACCTTTAATGAGGATGTGTCTTTATAATGAAAATATTCATAATTAGGGGTTGCCATAGTTTGCCTATGTGTAAAATTTTGAATAATATCGTTCATTTCATCACCGGTAATCTTTTTTTGGATTATTATATAGCAAGATCTGCAATAAAACAAGCAATAATTCCATAGAAAAAGCTAAATTACTGTTATATAATGAATGATGTACAATTATTTGATTCATAATAAAATGATGGTTATATTACCATGTAAAATAAGATGGAGGCGCATTCATTATGGCAAAACCTAAAAACGTAATTATTTCGCAATCAGGCGGCCCCACCCCCGTAATTAATAACTCTTTAAGAGGAGTAATTGAAGGGTGCAAAGCGTACGGAGATTTGTTCGGTACTATTTATGCGGGATACCACGGAGTGGAAGGAATCCTTAAAGAAGAGCTCTTGAATTTATCCGTACAAGATGAAGATGAAATAAGTTTGCTTCGGACAACCCCCACGGCAGGTTCTATAGGAAGCTGCAGATATAAATTGAAAAAAGATCAAAAAGCTGATTTCGACCGGGTTATTGAAGTGTTAAAAGCTCATGATGTAGGTTATTTATTTTATATCGGCGGAAACGATTCCATGGATACTGCAAATAAAATAGCGAAAATGGCTCATGAAAGAGGCTTGGATTTAATAGCGACCGGAGTACCTAAAACAATCGACAATGACGTTGGAGACAGTGAATTTAAATTAATAGATCATACACCCGGTTATGGTAGTGTAGCGAAATATTGGGCGTCATATATTCAAAATGCTAATGAAGAGAATAACGGTTCGTCACCTTCAGACCCGGTATTGGTCGTTCAGGCCATGGGCAGAAAAATAGGATATATTCCGGCCGCGGCTAGATTGGCAGATCCGAAAAGAGAGCTGCCTTTGCAGATATATATGGTTGAATCGGGTTTGTCAATGGAACAGCTCGCTGAAAATGTCAATAGTCAATTGAAAAGCGACGGCAGGTGTATTGTGGTAGTTGGAGAAGGAATGAATGTAGGAGAGATCGGGCAAGTGAAAGATTCATTCGGACACACTAATTTCAGTGCAAGCCAGATGACTGTTGCACAAATAGTAACCAACTATCTGAATCAAAAAGGCATAGCTGTAAAAGGAGCAGCCAGATGTCAAGTTCCCGGGACCGATCAAAGAGGTTGCATAAATTTCGCTTCGACAGTTGACCTTGAGGAAGCGTATAACCTTGGTTTTAAAGCGGCTCAAATCGCAGTAGAAGATGGTAACGGCTATATGTCTACAATATTAAGAAAAGACAGTCCTATATACAATGTATATTATGATAAAGTACCTTTGGAGTTGGTTGCCAATTCCGAAAGAACATTCCCTGCGAAATGGTTAAGTGATAACAAGTATGATGTTACGGACGATTTTATTAAATATGCTCGTCCTTTAATTGGAGACGACTGGGTGACAGTTCCTTTAGTAAACGGAATAATGAGGTTCACTAAATTTAAACCTGTTTTCGCTGAAAAGAAGTTGGCTCCTTATGTTCCTAGTGCATATTAATTGCAATTTTATATAAAATAAACTACGGAGGAAAACCAAATATGAAATATTCTGCAGACGCAATAATCAATATGGAGAAGAAAAAGGATTTCTTCATAGGCATAGATTCGGACGGCTGTGCGTTCGATACAATGGAGATAAAGCATAAAGAGTGCTTTATACCTAACATCATTAATGAATGGGATCTTCAAGCGGTATCAAAATACGCCAGAGAAGCGGCTGAATTTGTCAATCTATATTCAAAATGGAGAGGCATAAACCGTTTTCCCGCACTCATAAATGTGTTTGATTTATTAGACGACAGAGACGAAGTAAAGCAAAGAGGTTTTACTTCTCCGAAAGTTGACGTTCTTAGAAAATGGGCTGAAACCGAAACTAAACTCGGAAATCCCGCGCTTGAAAAAGTAGTAAAAGAAACTAACGATCCGGTGTTGGTACGCACATTGAAATGGTCTAATGCGGTTAATGATTCCATTGAAAAGATGGTAAGAGGAGTGCCGCCGTTTCCCTATGTAAGACAAAGCCTTGATAAAATGATCAAAGACGCCGATGTTTTAGTAGTATCTGCAACACCCGGAGAAGCGTTGGAAAGAGAATGGGAAGAACATGACATAGCAAAATATGTTCGAGTTATTGGTGGTCAGGAGATGGGAACTAAAAAAGAGATGCTTTCCTATGCAAAAAAGGGTAGATACAAAGAAGAAATGTGCCTGATGATTGGAGATGCTCCCGGCGACCTCAAAGCTGCCAGAGCGAATAATGTATTGTTTTATCCGATTAACCCCGGTGATGAAGCTGTATCGTGGCAGCGCTTTTATGAAGAAGCGTATGATAAATTTATATCCGGAGCTTATGCCGGCGCATATGAAGAAAAATTAATAGCGGAATTCGACAAGTATTTACCGTCGATACCGCCTTGGAAAAATAAGTAGATTCTTTTTACCGTCGGATTCTATTTTGCTTAATAAGTGAAATGGTATACGACGGTATTATCATTAAAATTAAAATAAAACGGAGGTATTTACAATGGGATGCTCATGCAAAAATTGCGATTGTAAAGCTGATATCGGTCTGGTTGGATTGGCCGTTATGGGCGAGAATTTAGTTTTAAATATGGAAAGCAAAGGATTTACCGTTGCAGTATATAATAGAACGGTATCGAAGGTTGATAAGTTCATAGAAGGAAGAGGTAAAGATAAAAACATTATCGGTACTCATTCAATCGAAGAATTGGCTGATTGCTTAAAGAAGCCCAGAAAAATTATGTTGATGGTTAAAGCCGGAGATGCGGTGGATATATTTATTGATCAAATAATACCTTATTTAGATAAAGGCGATATTATTATTGACGGTGGAAATTCGCACTTCCCTGATACCATAAGAAGAACACAATATCTTGAGGAAAAAGGTCTGTTATATATAGGTACCGGAGTATCCGGTGGCGAAGAAGGCGCTTTGACCGGACCAAGTATTATGCCCGGTGGATCTAACGCGGCGTGGGAACATGTTAAGCCTGTTCTTCAAGCTATTGCTGCAAAAGTTGAAGACGGAAGTCCCTGTTGTGACTGGGTCGGAGAAAACGGAGCCGGACATTTTGTTAAAATGGTTCACAACGGAATCGAATACGGTGATATGCAATTAATTTGTGAAGCTTATAACCTGATGAAATCTTTGTTAGGATTGAGTGCCGATGAAATGCATGAAGTATTTAAGACATGGAATGAAGGAGAGCTTGACAGCTATCTTATTGAAATAACCAGAGATATTTTAGGATTCAAAGATGAAGACGGACAGCCGTTAGTAGAAAAGATACTGGATACCGCAGGTCAAAAGGGAACCGGAAAATGGACAGCAGTTGCCGCTTTAGATGAAGGTGTTCCTTTGACTATGATAGCTGAAGCTGTATTCGCACGGTGCTTATCGGCAATTAAGGATGAAAGAATGGATGCTTCCAAGCAGCTTTCAGGTCCCGTACCTTCATTTAACGGAGATAAAGCTGCATTTATAAATGATATTAAAAACGCATTATACGCATCAAAAATAGTATCCTACGCACAAGGATATACATTAATGAGAGCGGCAGCAAAAACTTACGGCTGGAATTTAAATTATGGTGGAATCGCATTAATGTGGAGAGGTGGATGTATTATCAGATCGGTATTTTTAGGTAAAATCAAAGAAGCGTATGATAATAATTCTGAGTTGACAAACCTGCTATTGGATCCGTTCTTTAAAGAAAAAGTTGAAGCCGCTCAAGCAAGCTGGAGAAGGGTAATTGCCACAGCAATCGAAAACGGAATCCCTGTACCGGCGTTTACTTCCGCATTGACATATTTTGACGGTTTTAGAAGCGCTGTTTTGCCCGCAAATCTACTACAAGCACAACGCGATTATTTTGGTGCACACACCTATGAAAGAGTTGATAAACCCAGAGGAGAATTCTTCCATACCAATTGGACCGGAAGAGGCGGAGAAACTTCAGCATCACAATATATTGTGTAACAAACAAGGCGATGATTTTTTCGAATGAGGATGTTTAACTGTAAAACATCCTCATCATCATAAATTAAAAAGGAGTGAAATGTATGAATATTCCGTTTAAAATAGATTTAACAGGTAAAACGGCTGTTGTAACAGGTGGCGGTGGTGTCCTATGCGGTACTTTCTCCAGAGCTTTAGCGGCATGTGGTGCAAAAGTTGCGGTATTGGATCTTAGAAAAGCAAATGCCGATAAAGTTGCGGATGAAATTACAGCTGAAGGTGGCGTTGCTATCGGTGTAGAGTGTAATGTATTGGAGAAGGCCAGTGTTGAAAATGCACGGAACATTATAGCCGAACAACTCGGAACATGTGATATCCTGTTAAACGGTGCAGGAGGAAATCATCCGAAGGGCACAACATCTAAGGATTATTTATTCCCGGAAGATGTGAATTCCAAGGAAGAAGGTGTAACTACATTTTTTGATTTGGACCAGAAGGGAATCGAATTTGTATTTAATTTAAACTTTATCGGAACATTGATTCCGTCACAGGTTTTTGCAAAAGATATGATAAATAAAAAAGATGCGGTCATCGTAAATGTATCTTCGATGAATGCTTTTACACCTTTAACGAGAATTCCTGCATATAGCGGTGCCAAAGCAGCCGTATCCAATTTCACACAATGGTTGGCGGTTCATATGTCCAAAGTGGGAATCCGCGTTAATGCCATTGCTCCCGGATTCTTTTTAACCGATCAAAACAGGGCGTTGTTGATTAATTCGGACGGAACTTACAGTGCACGTTCACAAAAGATATTGGGTCAAACTCCAATGGATAGATTCGGGGAACCGGAAGATTTGTTAGGAACTTTATTATGGTTAGTTGATGCCAAAGCGTCAGGATTTGTAAACGGAACAGTCATACCGGTTGACGGCGGTTTTTCCGCATATTCCGGTGTATAAGAGAATATTCAAAACGGAGGTAGCAAATTGAAAAGCATTATTTTAAAACCTGAAACCGGTTTAGTTACAGATGATATGTTGTTAGATGCTTTAAAGAAGTCGTTAGAAGGGAAAATCGACTCATTAAAAAAAGTGCTTATCATACCGCCGGATTTTACCAGATTCCATTCGCAAGCCGGAAAGATTACAGCACTATATTATAATTTATTGAAAGATAAGTGTCATATTGATATTCTACCGGCTTTAGGAACACATGAAGCCATGTCCGAAAAGGAAGTTTTAGAAATGTTCGGACCGGATGTTCCTTTTAATATCTTCATACCTCATAACTGGAAGACCGATGTTGTAAAAATCGGGGAGGTTCCCGGTGAATATGTAAATGAAGTGTCTGAAGGACTGGTTAACAACCCAATAGCTGTTGAAGTTAATAAGTTATTGATGGACAAAAGCTACGACCTTATTATTTCTGTAGGCCAAGTTGTACCCCATGAAGTTGTAGGCATGGCAAATTATAGCAAAAATATTTTTGTAGGTTGTGGCGGAAATACTATGATAAATCAATCCCATATGCTAGGTGCTTTTTATGGGATGGAAAGAATGATGGGTAGGGACGGAACACCAGTCAGAAAAGTATTTGATTATGCTGAGAAAAACTTCATTAATAAAATACCGTTAATGTATGTATTGACAGTAACTACAGCCAATGGAGCTAATGTCAATATTCATGGTTTGTTTATAGGTCGTGATCGCGAAATTTTTGAAGAAGCGGTTGTGTTAAGTCAAAAGAAAAACCTGACTTATGTGGATTCTCCTTTGAAAAAAGTTATAGTTTACTTGGACGGTAAAGAATTCAAGAGTACATGGCTTGGTAATAAAGCGGTTTATCGTACCAGAATGGCTATAGCAGATGCCGGGGAATTAATAATCTTAGCGCCCGGAGTCAGAAAGTTTGGCGAAGATGATAGAAATGATGAGTTGATTAGGAAATACGGTTATGTAGGACGTGAAAAGGTGTTGGAATTAACAAAGACTGAAGAAGATTTACAAAAAAATCTATCGGTTGCGGCACATTTAATACACGGATCATCCGATGGTAGATTTTCTATCACATATGCTGTAGATAAATTGACAAAAGAAGAAATTGAAAACGCAAACTTTATTTATGCGGATTATAATGAGACTGTGAAAAGATATGATCCTAAGAAGTTAAAAGACGGCTTCAACAAATTAGAAGACGGTGAAGAGATTTATTACATCAGTAATCCTGCATTAGGCTTGTGGGCTGACAAAAACAAATTTGAATAATAAACAGGATACATTTTTAAAACTTG
>CAZJOD010000071.1:0-10938 GCA_964547525.1 uncultured Clostridiaceae bacterium | reverse complement strand
ATTTTAAAAATGTAAGCCGGCCTGAGGACGCTCGATGCGGCCTCGGGCCTTATTTCTTATTTTAAGGCAATAAACAGGATACATTTTTAAAACTTGATTTTAAAAATGTAAGCCGGCCTGAGGACGCTCGATGCGGCCTCGGGCCTTATTTTTATTTAAATGCTATGTCTTCTTCAAGATATATTCCTAATTTTCCTGTGGGAACAAAAATGCTGACAATCTTTCCATCTCGGATTAACTCAATAGTATCATTATCTGAAGAAATTCTCCTTAACTCGCTAAAATGATTATATGACATACAGATATCTCCGTTATATTTTATTAACTTATCGTAAAGCTTTATTCCGACTTGTTCTGATTTTTCTTCTTCTATGAAAATAATATTAAGTACAGGATAAAAAGATATACTTTCTAAAACCGCATCGATATTTTGTACAGCCGTTTGCCTTTTTTTGAATTGATATAAATCGTCAAAAATCCCACTGAGTACAGGTTTAAAAACATCAATTGCATCTTGTGTTTGATTGATGTCATTGATTGTTTCGGCGTAAGATTCGTAAATAGATGCAGCTTCTGCGACCATATTGTTAAAAAGGTAATGATAAGATAATACTGGTAATGCAAGCATTTTATATTCGGTTTGTATTATTTGATCAAGTAATTCATGGGATTTATCAAATTCACAATTTAAAAATAGAACATAAGAATAATTTATTTTTGCAACATAGTAATCAAATTCAAATTGAATATACTTCTCTTTTAGTTGCTCAAAAAAAGCATGTATTTTTTCAGTCAAATAAAGTGATTTGACATCAAATTCGGTGCCACAATACAACCCAAGCCTAACAAATTCTTCGACTGAATATAACAATTCATTTGTGAAATCGAAATTTATGTCAATGGTCAAATCACATAATTTTTCAACGGATTCCGTCCATCTATCCATAACAATAGGAATACGGGATCTATCATTAATTTCAATCAAATTACGTATGTATCCTATATAACAAGTACTCACAGCATAGATACCATATTTTATGGGATTGGCATATATTGATTCTTCTATCTGTTCAAATTCTAAAAGTGTGTTTTTAGTATAACCTTCGTTTTCAATTAGTTTATTATATATATCATGTAGCTCATCAATCAATACGGTTGCATCAGGTAAATTATTTTCTTGTGTGTTATTACCGGTTACATTAACGGATCCCGGTGTTTCTTTGCCACATGAATAAAATAGCAATGTAATACATAACGATATAATGATAAGAACAAAACCTGTTCTGTGAGTGCATTGCACTTTATTAAACATTCCGTTTATTTGTATAATTGATTTTTTCTTGAAATTCATTTTATATTCCTTTCTTATGTTTTGCTTTATTGTTCTGCATCAGTAGAGTTATTATTTTTGATTATTCAATAGAATTTTTAAGCAGATACTCCCATATGCCCTTCTGTTCGGATATACCGTCTAAAAAGTCGTTAATTAGCGCCGGTTCTTTTTTTGGTGTTATATCACCGGAGAGCTTGTATCCTGACAACCTTTCCAATGAAGTTAAAATTTTGTGATCGGTTATGTTATAGGGAAGTCTCCGTGTGTGTATCGTCCCTGTTGACTCTGCAAAATACAATATATTATCTTCTGATATTGTCAAAGATGAAATGTCACTATTATCGGCAATATAATACATAAGCTTCATGCTTTCAGTAATATCCCATAATTCAAATATACCTGAAGACTGAAACCCGTATGACTTTTCATAATTTCCTCCGGTATCTCTGCCTATAGCCAATAAATTAGAGGTGTTATCAAAGGATATACACGAGATATTACCGATACCTTTGATAGCGGGGCCTGTTTGTGTGAGCGTTTTATAATCAAAAATTAATACGGTGTTATCATAACAGGCAATAGCTATTCTTGTATTTAATAAAACCGCTTTTTCAGGAATGGATTGTAAGAGGGTTGTTTTTTCAGTATTTTTTCGAGTTATCAGTTCTGAGGTTTTATATACTGTAATTTTTCCGTATGACTTATTTAGAGCACCTGTTAAAATTATTAAATGCTTACCGTCATCGGTTATATCAACACCGGTGACAAATTCAAGTCTGTCGGTTGTATTAATATTATAATGAACAACTGTAAGGTCCGAAGTTTTATATACATAAACACTCCCGGACATATCAACGGCAAATATGTACTTGCCGTCATTACTCCAAACTGCATTAGAAAAACCTGATTCAATACCTTTATTTGCTCGTATAGGTTCGGATAACTGCATAAAACCGGCTTCAGTAATATCGAATATTTGCACATAACCTGCATCTGACGATTCTTTGAAAACTATAAGAACTTTACTCCTGTCAGGTGAAAATATTGCTTTTTTTATATTGTGGTCAAAAAATAAAGGACTACTTATTGCATTACCGTTAAAATCTATAATTTGAACACCACCGGCATTAGTACCGGATAAATCTGAAAAATAACTTAACAGTATTCGATTATTTACAGAATCAATATCTATTGATTCTATAAAAGAGAAATATTTAAGTCCGGTATAATATTTCCATATTAATTCTCCCGAATCTTCATTAAATAGATAAAGGTCGTTCTGTCTTGCAACTAAAAGTCCAAAATCGCAAGCTTTTATTTTATTAATGACAGGATCAACTTTAATAAATAGATTGTCAGTTTCATTTTTAGGCAGTTTCCATCTTGTTGTTTTATATGTATCTATGGTACTTTTACTTGTTACATCAATGAAACAACTATCATCTGTAAACTGTGCTTTATAGACCGAACCTTCGGATATTAAGGGTTGGCAAAACTTTAATCCTGTAGATATATCCCATATAAAAACTATGTCGTTGTTAATTCCCGCTGATAATACGAGTGTACCGTCAGGGCTGAAAGATACAAAACCTACAGCATTGTTAGATTGTGTGCGTGTATTGATAATATCTTTTCCGGTTCTTATATCAAACACCTTAAAATATCCCCCCTCGTTTCTTAACGAAGCGCCGTATTGATTACCCCATGAGATAGCTATTTTTGAGGAATCCGGAGAGAATTCCAACGAGGTAATATTATATTGGTATTCTATGACCGATGTTATAACCGATCCGTCATTCAAATCAAGTAATACGACCGAACCAAAATTGCTTATCGCCAATATGCTGTTTTCCCGGTTTATAAAAACTTTAGACGGTCCTAAGTATTTATATGAAGAACCATATATTCCGGTAGTATCTTTTAATAAAGAATCAAATGGAGATGTTAGTAACGGTTGTTCAAAGAGAAGTGCTAAATCATATTTTGCATATTCCTCATAAAAATCTGATTTGTATATATATAGATAAAGAAAACCTTTATCTGCAAATGCCAGATAATTTCCTGTATCATACAGTACAATCCCGGAAGCTGTGTATATATCAAAAACTAAGTCATTGTAGAATTCGTCATAATATTGATTTGTTTCGCCATTGGATGTAAATGTCCTGATTGAACCTGATAGTGAATTATAGAATATGTAATTGCTTTCTGTTTTATAAATAAGCCAATTGTCATGAGATGCAGTTAAAAAAGTTCCAGGTATATTATCAGTTTTTTGAGGCGGTGTATCATCATCCTGAATAAAACTCATAACCGCCATGGGCCATTTTTCGTTTTGCAATAAAAGAGCAATCTGAGCTGTTACATACGGAGATGGATTTTGCTTTAAAGAATTTACCAGGTAAGTAAGTGCGAACCTATGGTTTTCATCGGCTATTTCTTGGTGTGCTTGTCGGTAATACATTTTTGCCAATGCTATTTTATTGTTTAAATTCGACTCCAGTTTTGTTTTTACATATATAGATGTAAAAACGATAATTATTAATATAAAGACTGCGGATATTTTAGAGATTTTTTCATTTCGTTTATAAAATAAATAAAGACGTCGCACTAATCCCGGTTTTTTATATTCGATAGGTTTATCGTTTATAAAATTGTTCAAATCGTTTTTTAGCTTTAAAGCACTTTCATACCTGTCGGTTTGTTCGGTTTCCAAACACCCCGTCAGAATAACTGATATTTCCCAGGACATACTCTTAACAAGAGTACGAGGATCTTTCGGCTTTTCACCTTTCAATTTTTTCTCGGTTGCAATCGATATAGATACGGCGTTATTATTATGTTCATATATCCTGGAACATGTAAACAGTTCATAAAATATCGCTCCTAATGAATATATATCTGTTTTGGTACCGATAGCCGATTCGGCATGCAGAGTATTTATTTGTTCCGGTGACATGTATGCCTCGGTACCTAACGCTTTACCCCGTGATGTTATAATAGTTCTTTCGGCATATTGTGTCTTGGATATACCAAAGTCCATGATTTTTATTTCACCGTTTTCATTGATCATAATGTTTTTAGGAGTGATATCTCTGTGTATTAAATCGGCATTATGTATAACTTCCAGTGCATTGGCACACGAGCGGAACCATTCTGCGAGTTCTTTCTCATTGTAAGACTTATGTCCTTGTTTAATGTCATTGAAAAGATCGTCCAAGGTGCAGCCTTCAATCCATTCAAGAGCAATATATGTAAGCATTTCACCATGCTCTTTTTTAAATTTGTCAAACCATTCTTCACCTGATATATCATATAGACCCGATTTTTTCCACGGTTGTTCATTATGGTCGTAAATACCGACTATATTAGGATGATCAAATTTGGAGAGGAATTCGGCTTCACGTAAAAATCTCGCCTTGTCCATATCGGACATACCTGATTTTAAGATTTTTATAGCCACAGTTTTCCCGGTATTTAAATGTCTGCCCTTAAATACCTCTGCATAACCGCCTTCCCCTGCCTTTTTACCGACGATATAGTTATCGAGAATAAACCCTCTCACCTCTTGTGGAGCGTTTTTTTCCATCAAACGTTTAAAGTTTTCTTCTTGAACTTCGGTTTGTCCTAATAATTTTTGGAAAGCTTTTATTATTGGACCTAACATTTGGTTTACAGCTTCACTTTTACCTGACTGTGAAATGTAATATACGGTATTAACCGATGTACTACAATTAATGCCGTTATAATACCATATTTCCTGATCCCTTTTAATCGTCCACGGTTCATAGAAATCTTCATTTTGAAGATGGTACGGAATGGGTGTGGATAAATATATATTTATTATATATTTTAAGATGTATACCACATCAGACCACCATTCATCATTTTCCGGATTATCATGAGCTACCCGGTTTCGTATTTGAATGGGTATTATAAATAGATCTTTAGCTCTTACTATGGATTTTTCCCTTTTGCCAAATGTATATCCTGTAATTTTGGAACACAAATTCTTAAAGTGTGTATCGTCTATTTCGTAAAAAGTATCAAATTCTTTTAACGCCCATAATAGATGTTTTGCCTTTAATAACTCCTGACGTTCTTTTAGTGTTCCTGTATTGAGAATTTTTTTTTGGTATTTTAGTAATCCGGATAAAAGACCGTTCCAGCAGCCCCATGACGGACGTTGTAGGGTTGTTAATTCACTAAATAACAGCTTTAATGACAGATCGGTTAATGATATGTCGGATAATATCTGCAAACATATTTTTCTAAAATCACGTTCCAAAAAATTTAAAGCTTTTTTCGAAAAATTCTCATTTGTAAATGTATTGTCCATCATTAATTGTTGTAGATCATGCTTCATTTTTACTTCCATCCTAACCTTATTGATGCAATATCATTGATAACCAATTATTCAATGCCTGTAAAAGTAAGTAAGCCTGATAATATAATGTAGCATAACATTGCCACAAACTGGATTTGGGCCGCTGACATGTTAAAAACGCTTTTAACACTCCATGCATCTTTGGAAACTTGTCTCACGTCAAGATCACCTTTTCCGGTTATAGCTGCAGTATTGGATGATACCGGTGAGTATTGGTTCCAAAATGTTGATATAATTATCATACTCTCAAACATCCATCTTAACCATATCGGATGATTTAACAATGCGACACGTGCCGCAACAATATTAAAAATTATAAATCCTATGCTAAAGGTACCAAAGTTTGAACCTAATAGATAGCCTATAACAGATACAACGACTAAAATCAATATATAACATCCAAGTGCCGGCAACCAGCCCTCCCATGGAGAAGATACAGTAACAGCCTGAGCGAGTCCGCTTGCGCCTGCGCCGTCTACCGTTTTGCTTATCATATCACGAAAGCCTAAAATGGTGATTATAAGGAGTAATATGGATACTACCGATTTAATTCCCGTATCGCTTTTTACATCACCTACAGCTAGCTTGCGCATACCAAATATGACATCGGAATCGGTTTTCCATTTTTGGCTTTTGAGCATTATTTTTCTTGTTATAACAGTTGAGATCAGTACCGCTACAGTTGCGATTAAAAGTACTGTCATTATTGATAATTGAATACTTTGAGAATCGTCAAGTGAGTTTAATAGCATTTTCATAGACGCAGGAAGTGTAAACACTAAAAAAACAATTATAAGTCCCACATAGATGTAAAAATATCTTTTAGTTACTACTTCTCCTGCTGTTTTCTCTTTTTTTATGTTCTTATTCTCATAATGTTTAAATATTAAAAAATAACCGTGTATAAAAGAGAATATGGCATACAATAAAGTACTGATAGGGTATGTAACCGATATATTTTGTTTATCTGCAAATCCCATAAAAAATAACCACCATGGAGATTTCAACAAGAAAAACACTAAAAGACAACCGGATACGCACATACATAAAATTCCTGCGTTTAAATAATTTTTTTCATAATCGTTATCATACGAATCCTTTTTAAGCATAGTAGAGAAAGTAGATGCTGTAACTACAGAAGAAACGAATAGCATCATGCTCTGCATAAGAAATAAAAGCATGGCAAAAAAACGCGACCTTAATCTAACCTTTTCGATTAGTTGTTGTAGCTTATAAAATAGACAAAATATAGAAACTTGCCTTTCGGTATCTATGTATAAATCAGGATTTTTTAATTTATCAGTTTTTTTGTATCTATCCAGCAAATCGCCCCTGGCTATAAAAGACATTAAAGCGGCACTGACAGCTATCATAAAAATCGACTGTGAACCTGCATGCTTCCATAAATATCCGACATATTCGGTAAGAGGTATGTTCAATATAAACGAAGCTAAAATACCGCATATTAAAAAGCTTATCTCAGTAGGCATACGGGTAAATGATGCGGCCACCACCAGTAAAAGTGAAATGATTGCAGCTATTTCCGGGTTGTTTGATATAAAATCCAAACGGTTTAGAAGATTTGTAAATAAGGTAAAAGCTGATAAAACAAAAATATATGCAACAATAGTACCGGATATCGCCTTTTTATCTGCTATATTCATTTTAATGTATCCTTTCTAATACGGTATTTTATAAATTAACTTAAGTACAGAGTCCAAAGCCGGGTTAGCAATTTTAGAGTTCGACATAAACTCATTGATGCCTCTATTTAATGTGTCAGGTAATACAAGTTTTTTTATAAACGAAATATAATTATCTATAAATCGGTATTCGTTTTCAATATTATTACTAGTTATATAGTATGTATCAGCTAAGATAAATTTTATTGAGATCAAGTCCATAATATCTTGTTTTTTTTGTGATGCTTTACATAAATTAAAAAAACATCTCGATTTATATCTAAGATTATTAAAATCCGGTATCTCTGAGAGTAGATTTTGTGGAAATAATAGCATATAGCATACTATTAAATAGGATGCATATATAGTTTCATTATTCATAATCAAATCATTTAGTTTGGTCAGATTAAAATTTATAGCTCTAAAAACATTATTAACAGATTCTTTATCATCGCAAACTAAATTAGAAACAGCTATAATTTCCGCAGCAGACTTAATATCAAAGGGTGAGTATTTTTTTGATGTTATTATAGTATTGGCTGCAATTTTTGCAAGATATAATAATTTTTCAGTGATATCTCTTTTTAATAGAATATCGGTTGTTTGTAAAATTCGGTTTAAGTTAAGGGATATAAGGTAATTATAATTTCTGGTTTTTTCTTTTGGATGAGCGTATTCTATTGATTTTAAGATATGGTTTTCAGCCTTATCATACATTTGATAGTTTTGATGCAAGCATATATCATAATATAGTGTTAATTGGCCTAATGAACCGGATAACGCGCATACCTCCCGGTCTCTTTTAAATTGCCAGATTATATCATTTTTTCTTAACAGCAGATAATTAACCTGCTGTTCCATATAGCATCTGTAATCGTTGAACCGGGTTATAAGTGTTTCATTGTATATACCATTAGAAAAAATCATGTCAAACAAAGCTATGCAATATTGATTTGGTATCCTACAGCATAATTGATAATATAAAAAGGTGTTTTCATTTTGAAGTTTACTAAGCAATTCACCGGGAACATATGTATATTGCAATTCATATTTCAAGTCTTGACGTTTTGACAAGCAAGTAATTTTTTCGATTAACTTGATATAGGGTATACATTTGCCTGAATGCACGAAGTAGGCACATATTGCAGATAATGCTCCGATTAGTTTGGCACATCGTAATATGTCGGTTGAAATTTCATGAAGTTTTAAAACGTCAACCAAAAACATAACATCTTGTTCGTCTAAATTAAATTCAAGTTTTTTACCTCCGGTTTTATAAAAAGGGAAAACTTTTGTAAATGCATTTTTTCTATTGATAGCTTCGGTAGGAGTGTCGGCATCTTGTTCAATATATTCTATATACTTTTCAATGATAGCAGCAGGATGTTCACTTTTAGAAAAATCCTTCAAAAATATATCATCTAAAAAAAGAGTTTCTCTGGTAATAACAGGGTATTCGGTAAAACAAAAACCGATACTTCGTACACTGAAAAGCTGTTTATATAATAAAGATAAATTAAATATACTCCAAACATTATTTTTTATAACAAAAAGCTCTAATATACTTTTTTGTAAGCTTTTAATTCTCAACAGATTTTCATCCGCTTTTTTATCACTTAATAATAACTTTAACGCATCTGTTTCGTTAATCTCTTTTTCTGAATTATTAACTAAAATAATTATTACATTTTTATTTATTATAAGATCAAAATTAGCTTGATTGAGTTTATCAGGATTCAATATAAAAATTGCAGTATCCGGTTTTATACTTTGGAAATCGGTTATATTGCCGTCATAAACCATTACAGGACAAAAAAGAGAGGATTCTTCATTTATAAAATTACAAGTTATATCTCTTGACAAAGCAATTACTCCTTTTAATATAATAATATATTATATCAAACAAGAATTGGTAATGTAAGAGGTAAGTGCAAGTATTTTGATTGTAAAAATGATGTTACCGTAAAAACTCATTAGTAAAGTGACTAAAAAAAATTAACTATGATAAACAATAAAGCCGGAACAATTTCGATTCTATCTAATAATATATAGATATAAGCGAAAAAGGATGATTATAATGGAAATATTAAGACGAGGTTCAACAGGCCCGAATGTTAAATTGATACAAAGTCTTTTGATAAGAATCGGTTATGATCCGGGACCTATAGATGGCATTTTTGGTAGGTTAACTGAACAAGCGGTGATACTTTTTCAAAGAGATAATAATCTGGTACCTGACGGTATAGTCGGTCCGGCTACCTGGGGGTTATTCGAAAAATTCTTGGAGGGATATGATATATACACCATAAGGCAAGGAGATACTTTATTTAACATAGCACAAAGGTTTTATACTACAGTATCGGCTATACAAACGGCAAATCCGGGTCTAAACCCGCTAAATCTTATTATTGGTAGTAGTATTACAGTTCCCTACGGCCTTGATGTGGTTTTTACCGACATAGATTATACATACGAAATTATGGAGAGAGATATAAGAGGGTTAGAGGCCAGATACCCGTTTCTTGAAACAGGGACTATAGGGCAAAGCGTGCTTGGAAAAAACCTTTATTACATAAGGTTAGGTCGAGGACCGGTAGAGCTGTCGTATAACGGTGCGCATCATGCGTTAGAATGGATCACGGCACCTTTACTTATGAAGTTTATTGAAAACTTCAGTGCCGCATATTCCAGAGGACAAAGTATCAGAGGTTATAATCTTCAGAACATATGGAATACAAGCAGTATTTACATAATTCCGATGGTTAATCCCGATGGGGTGGATCTTGTTTTAGAAGGTTTACAGCCGGATAATCCGTTTTATAACAGATTATTACAATGGAATACTACAGGAAGACCTTTTTCTGAAGTGTGGAATGCAAATATAAGGGGAGTGGATCTTAACAGAAATTATCCTGCAAGCTGGGAAGATGCGAAAGCCCAGGAAATTGCATTCGGAATAACAGGCCCCGGACCTACCAGGTATGGAGGTCCTACTCCTTTATCGGAACCGGAAACACAGGCAATGGTTGACTTTACAAATCAGCACAACTTTAAATTGGTAATAGCATACCACTCTCAAGGAAGAGTAATATATTGGAGATATAAAGATTTAAATCCACCGAGAGATTTACAGATAGCACAAATTTTTTCTGATGCATCCGGGTATGCTGTGCTGGATACTCCTTATGAAGCGGCTTATGCAGGATATAAAGACTGGTTTATTGAGAGATTCCTAAGACCCGGATACACATTCGAAGTAGGATTAGGTAGAAATCCTTTACCTATCGCACAATTTGATACAATATATCGAAATAATGAGGAAGTAATGTTATTAGCCCCTATAGTGTGAGCAGAATTATTTAGAAATAGCACAAGGACATATCTGACCTTGTGTTTTCTTTTGCTTAATGAAATCATTAATTTGTTTTTATACAAGTAAAATACAGTAGAATTATATAATAAAAAATTAAAGAATGACAAATATATGAAAATATGATATGTTTTATATATCTTCTGATAAAGGTGATTTTTATGAG
>CAZJOD010000070.1:0-18138 GCA_964547525.1 uncultured Clostridiaceae bacterium | reverse complement strand
CCATCGATGACAAGAGCAGGAGTAGTCATTACACCATATGCTGCAATTTGTGAAAAATCAGTTACATGATCAATTTTAGTATCCATCCCAAGTTGCTCTAAAGCTGCTTTTGTCGCAGCCTCAAGTTGATTACATTTGGTACATCCACTTCCTAAAACCTTCACTCCCGCTCCCTTGGATTTAGCGGTTTCTGCTTGTGCCATGCTTTCTGCGTTACAATTTCCACAGCAGCAGCATGATCCGGTTTCCTCTTTTTTGTTTTTCTTTCTAAACAACGCCATAATAAATCTCTCCTTTTATATTATTTTAAAACCCTAGATAGAACATATATAGCCCAATGAGCAAAATTATAGTGCCCATTAATATTTTTAATATTTTGCTTGCTTTACCATATTTTTCACCGGAAGAAAGCCTTTGCACAAATCCTATAGATGTTCCGGCAATAATAGCAAGAATACCATGCCCTATTGAATACAGTAGTAATAATAGTATTCCCCAAAAAATACTTCCTTTTCCGGCGACAATAGCAAGCAGAGCAATAAGTACAGGTGTAGAACAAGGCGAAGAAAATATTCCTGCAAAAATTCCGGTAATGAAAGCTCCTAAGTAGCCCTTTTTATTATTCTTAGAAATTAGGTAGCTTGAAGGAACAATTTCATATATACCCCACGTCTGCAAAGCCATTAACATCATTAAAATACCAAGTATAATGTACCACCAGGATGCTGAAGTACCAATTAAACGACCGGCAATTGAAGCACTCACCCCTAGTATTGTAAATGTAACCGCAGATCCTAAAGCGAAAGTGACGGAAAGCTTGAACGCCTTTTTAGTATTCCTCCCACCTGTACCTCCTACATAACTTATAACAAGAGGAACACCTGATAAAGAGCAAGGTGTAAAAGAAGTAAGCACTCCGGCAAAAAACGCAAGAACAGGTGCAAGCCAACCGCTGTCGGTAATTATGTCAGAAATGCTCTCAAGGATTTGAGTCATTCGGTCACCCCCATATCAGCTAGAATAGCCAATAATTGTTTTTCGGTCAACCCCCCCTGATGCACAGTAAAAGCATGTTCGCCGGTTTCTTTATAGGTATACATGTTAAAATTAATCTGTATATCATTACTAGGCACATAAGGTGTACCGTCAGCATTGATAAACACCTGAGTGGGAATAACCTGAACAGGAAAACCCCTTGCAGCGTTTGAGTTTTTCCAAACATCAACAAATTTAATTATAGCTTTGCCCTGCATATCCGCATTCAATTTTATTAATACAGGAGCCATTTCCTTACAAGGGAGACACGAATCCGCTCCGAAATCAATTATAATTGGTAGGTTATATTCTTTCAATGCATCTAAATCAATTGATGTCGCTTCTAGCATAAAATCTGCATTCGTCCCGGTTTGTTTGTTACCGGGGGCAGATGTCGAATAAGTTTTTACAACCCACATTACAATAATTGCCACAACAATCAATATGGGAGCCACTATATTTTGGAATAGCTTTTTCTTGTCAATTTTTTTATTACTCATCAACAACATTTACCTCCACATGTACATTCAACTTTGTTTTCCTTACCGTTAAAGAATTCTTTCAAATTATCAGACAGTTCATAATCTCCACAGGAACAACCTTCCTTTATATGACCGAATACCACCTTAAGAATAGCTTCAGCAAGCATTTCTTTCGGAGGCACCTCATATGTTTCACCGTTATATTTAAACACCCGACAGTTTACTTTGGTGCCGCTTATATCACTGCAACAGCCACAGTTGTTTTCTGTAACCGATTGACAAATATCAATTCCGTTCACACGGATCGTAGGTGAAGATAAAAACTTGTATCTCTTTGCAATCTCAGCTGTTTTCATCTCAATTTTTTTGTACTCCACTTCAAGTCCGGCAAGACACAATGCAGGTGTTAATGTCATCATAACATCATCAAGTACATTGTCTGTTCCTATACAACGTTCACAAGTTTCTAGATCAAGATAAAGATACTCAACAGTAATCTTTTTTTGTCCTGATGTTACACATCCGCAAGAGCAACAGGCTTCCTCCGGTTTTATATCTCCGTTCGGCGGGGTCCATCCGGTGTCCTCACCCAAATAAGTGATTGCTCCGACCGGACAACGATTGCCACAGCCATGACAATGATCGACACACAATTGGGGATTCTTCACAAGTGGTGAAGGCGCCTTTGTGGTATCATATACATCATGAGGGCACTTTGCTACACACGTCCCGCATTCCACACATGTTAAATAATCGATAACAGGATACCATTTTTTTGCCATAATTTATACCTCCTAAACTATTATCGCTTGTAAAGCGTTAAATAAATAACCGACTATAATGATTCCAATTGTACAGATTGCAATAAAAAACGCCAGAAGTTTTGTTCTAACCGCTTTACGTAACATAATCATAGAAGGTAGCGAAAGTGTGGTTACCGCCATCATGAAGGATAATATAACACCAAGTTGTGCACCTTTTGCAAACAAAGCTTCTGCAATAGGTATAGTACCGAAAATATCGGCATACATGGGAACACCAATTAATGTCGCCAACATTACCCCAAAGGGATTATCGCTTCCGAGTACTATTGACACCCACTCTTCGGGAATCCAGTTGTGAATAATAGATCCTATACCAACACCTATTAGGATATATGGTAATACCTTTTTAAATGTTGTGTACATCTGTTCTTTGGCATAATTAAGCCGATCTTTTTTTGTTAAATCAGGAGATTCTATATCTACACTGCCTGCAGTCAGGATAAAGCTCTTAACATGCTTCTCCATGTGAAGCTTTTCAATTAGGGTACCGCCGATGACAGCTATAATAAGACCTACCAAAACATAAATGACAGCGACTTTTGCACCGAAGATGCTCATTAATAATACAAGAGAGCCGAGATCTACCATAGGTGATGATATAAGGAAGGAAAATGTCACTCCCAAAGGTAACCCGGCAGATGTAAAACCTATAAAAAGAGGTATTGAAGAACATGAGCAAAATGGTGTTACCGTTCCTAATAAAGCGGCAACCAAGTTCGCACCGATACCGTGAAATCGTCCTAATATCTTCTTACTGCGTTCAGGTGGGAAATAACTTTGGATATAACTGATTATAAAAATAAGAAAACATAAGAGAAGAGTTATTTTAATTATGTCATATACAAAAAAATGCATGCTTCCGACCCAACGATTAGTTATGTCTAGTCCTAATGTATTAAGTCCCCCGCCAATTAATTCGTTTAGCCATTTCATCCCCAGTATTTGATTCTGGAAAAAGTCCCAGATTTCTTTTAATACCTGCATGCAATATAAACCTCACTTTCTCAATTAACCATTCAAATCAAATAT
The DNA here is from genome assembly GCA_964547525.1 of uncultured Clostridiaceae bacterium. Lineage (GTDB taxonomy): Bacteria > Bacillota > Clostridia > JAAYHZ01 > JAAYHZ01 > CAZJOD01. The sequence continues at coordinate 14,768 of CAZJOD010000070.1, read as the reverse complement.
TTTTGATTTGATGAACAAAAAAATTTATAATTATCTAGCGTAATCCTTACAGAATATATAAAATTGTAACGTTCATATCAACTTTATTTGATATAGAACAGTATATGCTTCATATCAACTTTTGTCAATGTGTTATGGAAAAAAATCCTGAATGTACACACATATTCGACCTTATTTAATTTACTTCATAACACATTTATTACGAGTTATATTTATATAAAAAGATAACTGCATATGTAATTAAGATATGTGACATATAGTATGTTGGTAATATTAGCTTAGAATATTTTTTCTTCCCTATAAAGTCTTTTTCAGCTATAATTGTATCGGAAATGAGAATCAGTGAAATCCCTGAAACTGTTAGAAGCTTTGTTATACCGTTTGTATTTAACCCTATTGATGAAGATAAAGTTAAACAAGATATAAGTATGTAAAATATTATGGCAAATATCATCTTTATATCTTTTAAAGCGGGAAAAATTTTATATGTGAAATATATTGAGTATATAAATAATAATGTTAAAAGCATAATCACATTGATTTTACCATGTGATAACATAAATGATAAATAAAACAAATGGGCTAAAAAGAAACTAATAATACCATATAAATAGAAATAATTATTTACTTTTCTATTTGATAAGAATATATCTCCAATTATAGAAAATACAAAAGCAATAATTATAAAAAAGATAGATACATTCCCCTTGTTTTCCATGTAAGATATTACACATATAAGAATACATGATAAAGTAACACTTACCTTATAAAGCAAATAACCTTTTTTATAAGCTAATACAGCAAATAATATCGGGATAAAACCTAGTAAATATATCATACCAACCTCCTGTTTACAGCAGTTGGCAAAAACTATTATATGTTTTTGCCATCCATCATTTGAACAAACAATTCGGCGATTTTTATATCGAATTGCTTCCCTGCACCTTCTTTTATAACATTTAAAGCTGTATTTTTTCTTTCTTCCATCGACAGACATTCCCTATTAAATACCCGATCATATGTCTCCGCTATAGATATTATTCTTGCCAGTAACGGAATTTGTCCTCCTTTTAAACCTCTCGGATAGCCCTTGCCATCCCATCTTTCATGGTGACTGTAGACATATTCCGCTAAATCAAGCGTATCATCGAACAAGTTCAAAATTCTATAGCCGACAATAGAATGTTGTTTCATTTCTTCAAGCTCATCTTCGGTAAATGCTTCTTTGGTTAATATTTTAGCGTCAAGTGTAATTTTTCCGATATCATGCAAATATCCCGATCGTTTTAATTTGTTAATTTCCGTTTCGGAAAGGTGTAAAATTGAACCTAACTTTCCACATAATTCACTTACAACCGTTGAATGTTGCTTTTCTTTGATACTTCTTGTATGGAGTGTCTCTACTATTGTATCAATAATATCTTTATTATTAGATTTACGGTTCATAGTCTTGTCTTTATACATGGCATTTTCAGCGTTAGCCATTATCTCTTCCAAAGATTGATTTATACTCTCTTTTGTATCAATACCAAGAGAAATACTACATTTTATAGCTTCAACACGAGCGCCTAAAAAACCTGTCTTAATTCTAGTCATTATAAATTCGGCATTTTCTCTGTTTGTCTTCGGTAAAAGTATTATAAATTCATCTCCGCCTACCCTTGCTATCATATCACCCTCTCTGCATGACTTAATAAGAATTTCGGAAGACTTTTTTATTAATTCGTCACCGGCTGTATGTCCGAATATGTCATTGGTCATCTTTAATCCGTTAATGTCAGCAAAAATAACCGAAAGTGGTAGATTATCGGAAATATCTATTTTGGCACGGTTATCTTCAAAACATCTTCTGTTATGTAGACCTGTCAGTATATCATGACAGTTTAACCATTGAATTTCATCTTCTCTTTTTTTACGTTCTGTTATGTCCATAAAAGTTATAACACCACCGACAACCTTACCGTTTCTTATCTGTGGATAGGAATGGTACTCAACATCAAAAGAAGTACCGTCAGCTCTCCAAAACACCTCATCATTCGCTACAAATCCTTCCCCTTTATATATTGACTGAAAAATTTTACACTCTTCGATAGGAAACACAGTTCCGTCCTGACGACTATGATGAACTATTTCATGCATATTTTTTCCGAGCAATTTATCGGGGCTGTTATACCCTAATAGTTTAATGCAACTAATATTACAAAAAGTACATCTACCGTTCAAGTCAATACCGTAAATCGCTTCAGCGGTAGAATCCAATATAAGTTGCAGCTGATTTTTATTTTCCTCCAAAGCTATATTCGTTTTATGTAACTCCTCTGTTCTTTCTTTAACGTTATCTTCAAGATTATTAATAAGATATTGCATTTTATCCGCAACCTTGTTAAGACTGTCTGATATGTTACCAATTTCATCGTTTCTTACAATTTCAACTCTCTTTGATAAGTCTCCTGAAGATAATGCAGCCGAAACCTCCAGCAAGTGATTCATCGGTTTTAAGAGTTTACCTGCAATAATATTATAAATAATGAGCAACAACAGCAAAGCAAGCAAAGCAAGAAGAACAGTCAATCGAATACTGCTATCGACAGATGTCATGTAAAGATCTTCAGGTATTGCAGATATAACAACCCAGTCAAAACCTTCCATATGAATTTCACGGACATTAACAAATAACTTTTCATTTTTTACCATATATACAAAGTGCTGATCATTACTCTCATACCAGTATTCATAGGCATGCTTAAGATCCGGTACGCCTATTTCTTCGATATTATAACGCTTTAACGTTCCGTCTAGTAAAACGGTAAAATTGTTTATACCCATTGAATTTGCAATTAATTCACCTGTATTTTTTTCGATTATTATTGCATAACCGTTATAATTATTTATTCTATTAAATAGAAAGGTTCCGATATCAGAAAGAAGCATATGAGTTCCCATGACTCCCTTTAGTATACCGTCATTATCATAAATCGGCCATGAGGCTGAAATGGTCAGATCATCCATTATAAAATGCTTGTATATTGGTGACAAGGTAGGCTTCCCTAACGTTTCTGCAGCTTTATACCATGCTCTTGTACGAGGATCAAATTTTCCTGCCTTGACAGCGAGTTCGCCGGCTGTCATATCCTCTTTTACAGTATAGTACCATGAGTTGCCTCCTGTTGAAGAGTTGTTTCTCATTATTTCAATATCTCCGTTTTCATTTCTTCGTGCTCCGTAATACTCCCCTTCTACAGTTCCATAGCTAAAACTATAAACCTCTTCTTTGTGTGATGTTAGAACACCTATGAAAAATTTATCTCTGTGAATTTCATCAGAGATATCAAGAATACCGTTTTCTATAATTTTATGATTAGCTTCATTTATATGATAAGTTACATTCATATATGTATATACCTGATTGTATATACTATCACTGATTTCTTCCGATATATTTTCAGTCATATGTTCAGCGGATGATAACCACCTTTTAAATACCAAGTAACCGATAGAACCGATTGATATTAACATGGCAAATACGTTTACAATAATCAACATTCTCTTTATTGAGACGTTTTTTATTCTATTTTTCAAATACCTTACCATCCTCACATTGATTGAATTATCTGTGGCCCCCGGCTTTTATTATGCATTTGGAGACCTCAAAAAAAATAACCGGATATTCTTATATGAACAATAGTATATTAAAATAATAGTAACAAATGTCCAATAAAAATACAACTTAAAACATAAACTTCACTTTATTCCCGTTATTCGTTGAAACTGTTTATAAGTCAAGTACTTTTTTCAATTTGTACAATTTTATTGAAACATAAAATATATATATGCTTTGACAATTATTTATAACAATATGTAATTTTAAGGTGTAATATTTATTCTAAACTGTAAAGCTAAGTTTATTGTTTTTTAACTTTTTTGTATGATATAATTTTCCCTGTGGTATTTATTCCCCTGCCTTTTTATAAATATTAATATGTGCCACGTTTATCTCGTGTTAATCGGGAACTATTAGAATCGGAGGGTTAAAATTATGTATGTTAATGGTGTTTTGGTGTCATCAAATTCGGATTTTAAAGCTGTCGCTCGCCAGCAGCTTACAAATAATTGGTTACAAGCGGTTATTGTTTGCTTCATATATTCCGCTATAATGAGTGCGGCGGGCAGTATAGCCGGTATCGGAGCATTGATTGTAGGTGGACCGTTAACCTTCGGCTTATGCGTTTATTTTATAAATTTACAAAAGTCTGAGAATGCGGAGATTGAAAATTTGTTTGTCGGGTTTAGACATTTTGAAAATTCTTTGATATTATATCTACTGACAGCATTATTTACATTTTTATGGTCCTTATTATTTATAATACCCGGGATCATCGCCGCTCTTAGTTATTCCATGTCTTTTTACATACTCGCCGACAACCCGAATTTAAGCGGTATGGAAGCTTTAGAGAAAAGTAAACAAATGATGCAAGGTCATAAAGGACGGTTATTTTGTTTGTTTTTAAGTTTCATTGGCTGGTTTATTCTTTCAATGCTTACTTTTGGTATAGGCTTCTTATTCTTATACCCATATATACAAGCCAGTGTAGTTAATTTTTATACCGACTTAAAAACTCGGAATTATTAAATATCAATTGTTATTTTTTATCGTATCAGCCGGCAGCCTTTGCCATGCCGGCTGATGACATATCGAATTGTGTATTATAACATCTATTTTGTTCCAAACGCAAAAATCAATTAAAACAGAGAAAAATCATATTTGAGCCGACCCTTATGAATCCGATTTTATAACAATAACCTCAAACTCTTTTAATTTCCCGATTGTTATACTGCCGCCTCCTTCATTTTTATCTAATAAACAGTTATCACTTTCATATAATGTTTCAGCGCTTTTAATGTTAAAACCGGTTTCAATTCTAATATTTTGAAGCTCAACAATTTCTTTTATCGGTCTGGTCATAGGCCCTGTATAGTTAATAAGGTAAAGCAAGATTTCACCTGTTTTCGTGTTTTCTCTAACATTAATGCTAACCGAAGCCGGCGCATTTATCAAGCGTGTTTGCTCTGTTGAATTCTCCTTTATAAGCCTTCCGGTAAGGTTCATATATTCCGGGAAATGCCACTCTATTATCAACTGTCCTAAAGTTCCTGCAAAATAAATCGATTTACCCTTTCCATATTGATTAACATAACAAAATCCGTTATCACTTCTACCGGGTTGACCGTCATAAGAACCTTTTAAAAGTGTAGCCATATCTATTATACTTGTACTTTTGACACTTGATGTCTTGATGATATACTGAGGAGCCGGAAGGTATTTAAAATTAGCAAGCTCTTCCGTATACCGAGCTCCACATACCGGCATAACATAATCGAATCTTAGCGGTCCGAAACTTTCCGGTTCATTAAGTTTTACACCGAATAAATCTTCTAATGCAAAACATTTTCGTTGTTCACCATACTCGTTATATAAAGATGTTTCAAACGAAGATATCAAAGTTCCACCGTTTTTGACAAATTCCTTGACGGCTTCCACTTCCTTTTCCGACATACAGGCGATATTCGGAAGCATAATCACATCATAATTATTTAAGCTTTTATCAATCAGAGACACTTCATCGATTACATCCACCGGAACATGGTTTCTAAAGCAGGTTTCATAAAATCCTTCAAACTCTTTATGCAAATCTCCTATATTCGTAAATGAAGCTTCTTGTGTAAAATCAGTCTTCTTTATACTACCCCCTTTATAATAGTCGGCATTAACGTTAGACCAAACAATAGCTGTCTTAGCCAATGATTTTGTTGGATAGAGTTTGTTTTCATTCTTTCTTATAAAATGATATACACTGTTTATGTTATCTATTAATGTGTCTATATTATTTTGCGGTGACGACATACCCGCATATATATGAGCACCTGTAGCCACAGCTGCAAACATCATTTGTTTATACTCTCCCGGTGGGAGTTGATACCAATTCCAACCTTTATGATCTACAGCCATACCGCTAATAACAGGTTTACCCCCACTTTGGGTTACACAGAGTTTATCTTCGCATTCGGTTCTCCATATAGGTGTATTGTTGAGGTTACCGTATAAAAATCCACCTTCAGCCAAAAGCATTTCCTGAGCATCCATTAAGCGTCTGTTTTGCCTTCCTGTCGCCCAATTCGCCGTTCTTAAACCGGCATTACAATAAAGAAGCGATTGCGGTCTTTCATCTCTTAGTGCTCGATGTAGATATTCAACATATTCGGTTAAAGAATCGATTTGAAACTCTCTTAAATATCTCCAATTGGGATTTAATCGATCTCTTTTTGACGGTAAATCAAATCCGTATTTTTCTCTAAACTTTTCTTTACATACATCACAAAAGCAAGTTTTTTGAAAAAATATATCTCCGTCTAAAAAAACACCGTCTATATCATATTTACATAAATCTTTGATTACATCCCCTTGCCACTTACGGTAACCGGGATTATTAGGACATGCGGATATTCCGGTACCATATATATCAAGCGCTTTTGTTCCGTCTTCATACACCTGTACCCAATCGGGATGATCAATAAAAAATTGTGGTACCAAAGAGTGTCCGTTAAAATATATAATTACTCTTATGCCATATTTATGAAATTCATCCAAGAATATTTTCAATAAATCAGGATCCATACCTGTCCTTCCGGTCAGGTTAAAAATCGGTTTAGTGTAGTCCGTTCCACAACCGGTACCAACTTCCATAGCTCCGAAATGTACTGTATTCGCGCCTGTTTTCATATATTTTTCCACTAGCGTAGGTATTTCTTCCTTTTTAACAGAATAAAGATTCCACATGGACACGAATCCTTCGGCAATCAATATAACTCCGTCTTCCCACCAAGGCTTTTTCATCTCATTCTCCTCCTTAATTAATGTATTCTTTTATTGTATTATATACCATTTTTATTTTTCATAGGTTTTGTTTTTCATGCATTTTACTCATTCATTATTTGGTCATCCACATCAAATACTTCTACAAAGTGACGATATAATCTAAACGAATCACCAGGTTTCAGATCAATATAAACTTGGCGGCCTTCAACCGTTTGAATTTGTTTTTTACCTAATCCCAGCCTTTTTTCACGACTCTTCCAATCGGCATCTATTTTGATCAATGACATTGCGGATGTAAAACTTAGTATGTTACCTTCTATTCTAGGTTGATGAATGGTATACACAGCCGGTTTTTCATAGTCCGGTGAATTGAAAACAGCTGTATGCCCTACCAATTCATCTGTTGGAATATCCCATGATTCGTCAAGTTTTATACTAATAATTCTTCGATCTAAATCCAAGGATACAATTTTTCCGGTGTAAGCTTCTGTTTGTACTTTTCTTTGATATGTGCCTGCCTGTATACATGTATAACCGAAAGCCTCAACTTTAATTAGTTTATCACCAAAGTACCGTAACATTAATGCTTTGGCATCGGTTATAAAATCTTGACCGTTTTCATCTTGTACATGAATAATACCGTTATCATTTGTTGCGATTATGATGTCACGATGACCGTCATAATATTTAATATTAACAGCAGCAGGTTGATATGACGTTTGATCTCCCATACTTAAAATACGCAATTTGGATACAGATTGTAGATATGGAGAATCTTCATAAGGTTCCATGACAGTTATAAATGATGCGTAATGATTATCGGCATTTTGTGAAAAGTCACGCCATAGGACATAGGGTACCCATTTTGACTTTCTCATTTCTTCGCCGCCACGCTCGCCTTCCGCTACAATTAATTCTCTTTCCACACCTGCCGAGATGGCATGTATACGCAAACCGGCGTTTCTATATTGATATCCAAAGGTAAAAGGACCGTTGGTTTTTATCTTCTTTACTGCCTTCATCCATCCTTGTCCCGGCCTACTGTATAATTCGACATCTTCACCTGCTACCGTACCTTTCATAGGTATCCATTCATTCGGTTGTAAACCTTCAAATTTAATATCATCAAGTTTTAGATCCAATCCCGCCGTAGTATAATCGAAAGTGTTACCATTGGAACAAGCAAATATATCCAACACAAATGCATTAATTTCATCAGGTGCGGTAATCAACATACAACGTCTTTCCATATGTGAACCGGGATAAGCCGCATGGTTTTGCATAGCTGCCGTTTGAATAAACGAGCCTTTGTAATGCCATAATTGCTTAGAGTAGGAATGATTTTGATTTTTACCATCTATAACCACTACTATGCAGGCTGCAGAATGCAATTCCCATGCATTAATTTTGGGACTGATCCATGTAAACGGATAACCGCCTGCCGCAGCTAATAAATGATATCCGTAAGCACCTATCCATAAACCTAATTTATCGCCATGCACATGTGGTGCCGACGGCTGTCCGTATAAAATAACATGCTTTGTATTATGAGGATCGGTTCCGCTCCGTAAAACACTGATTTCAGAATCTTCTGAAAGAAAAGAAGGTTGTACCGAATTATTCGAATGTGCTTTATATTCGGCGGACGATGATGCGTTGGCCATTAATAATAATGAATGATTCAAATATGTATTTTTAACACAATCCATGCGAAAATCATGTAACTCTTGTTCTGAAAATTGTGCCAATACCGGTCCTACGATCCCGGCTGCCGAAGGCATTCTATTATAAATAATCTCCATAGCCGGTTGATACGGAATGATACCACGTTTTCTTAAATTTGAAATCGGTTCGAAATTGTCGGCATGAGTATCACCGAACATAGCTATCAGGTCACCTGATTTTAATTGAAAATATAACAAAATCGATTCATATAAGCCGTAACTTTTTTCTTCAAACATATTAATAGGTTCAGGGAAATATTCAGGATCGGTGAATCCGAAATTTGTGTTAGGTAATAACATCATACCTGTGCAGATATGTTCGATGTAACCGATAGAATCATATGCATATCTCCCGTCTCTAAAGTAGCAGTTACGAAGTTTTGATTGCAGACTGTATTTACCCTCGAAAAGGGTTTTATACATCAGCTTACCGCTTTGCATATAACTTGCGAGCACCAATTCAAGATACATATATCGCATAGACCAATCGGAAACTCGCGGTTTTTCCAACTCACAGCTGTAAATTAAATATGGAATGGTTTCGGTTACAGCATCTTTGATACAGAAATCGGTTTCTCTTGGCTGTCCAGTAGCATCCGGTGTTGTGGCAAAAAACTTCTGTAATTTCGGTTCAAACGAATCAATAGCGTCATAAATTATGTCCATTGCTTCGAACATGTTACAAAGCCAATGTGATTCGGTTGTAGAAGGTTCGGATATATGAACAGTGTCAGAAAATGATCCGTCACCGTAATTCCCGTTCATATAGGGAAAAAGTTCTGCTATACGTCCGATCAGTATGGCAGCTTTATATGCATACCGGGTATTGTTTGTCAAAATATATGCATACGCCAGATTGGAAATTGCACCGGCATATTGCAAACCGGAAGTTTCAGGTTCTACGGTTTTATCCTCTAATACAGGACAATAAGGTTTTGCCATTAACATGCTTAATAAAAACAACCGGTAAGCTGCGGTAAACATATACCGTACACCCGGATTAGGGAATCCTTCCGGTGCTATAAAACCTGAGCCGTCATCTTTTAATACCACCGACTCGCCTGTCGTGGGATTTTTTAGTTCAACTCCTTCATACAGCCACGTTTTGGTATCGGCATGATAATATTGATAAGGTCGTTCCAAACACATCAAAAATGCAGATCTGTTTCCTCCGTATAACGGATGTCCGAAGTATTGTCCCGGAGTAACTGCACGGGGATTTCCAAACGGTACTGTATAAAACAGTTCACGGTCACTTTTTTGGGCCCAATAGTCTGCAACTTCAAGGATCTTTTTTTTCATATCCCTACCCCATTCGGTATTTTGACCTCTATCACAAGCTATTTCACAATCCTGCTTACTCAATCTAACGGTATGTCCCTTTTTCTTGTTGGTTACATATTGAATAAGCTCTTGAGGCACCTTAGCTTTTTTCCATTTTGTAAAATAATTATTGCTTTCCAAGCCTGTATTTTTTATAAGGTCGTCTATTTGTTCTTGTGAAAGTCCACGTGTGAATACAAGGTCTCCCATACCCTGTCCGTTGTCTGCTACATCACCGGGTAACCCGGACCATTTATACCTTTGCTGTCGATTATGGTCACTACAAAAAATATTTAAGCCGATAACACGGTTGTTTTCACTAAGTCCTATAAACTCAATAGGTACGGTTAGTTGAAAAGATACATGGTCTTCAAAATATTCAATTTTGTATGTAATATCTTCGGGTAACTGTAATTTTTCAAACTCATAATGGAACTCATAATAATCGATGGTATTATTTATCATGCAAACCAACCTCTTCATATTGTGTGGCTTGCGTCCGCTATGAGCAGGATCGATTAAATAAGTTATTTCATCATTACCATTGGGGTTTATATTATATGACTTTAAGATCATGTGTATCCGATCCCTTATGGTATATGCGGCAAAAGCCATTTTGGTGCCGGCGTGTTCTAAAGTGTTGCCTGATGTAAAATTTGAATCATATGCAACATCCTTGTCCTCTTCATATTCATAAACCGAATAAATAGGATATAAGTTTTTCAATTTATTAAATCCCCCTTTCAAAGTGTCCTATATTCATAACTTCATTAAAATGAAGCTTTTCAAATCATTGCATCTAACATTATGAATCTACTTTCATAACTTTTTGGCAGTAAAAATCATAATATTATTTTAAGCAAATTATATACAATCAAGCGAATGAAAACAATTGATTATATGATGCTACTTTAAAAAACTTTATTTATAAGTAAAGGTATTTTTAATGACAAACGGTATCGGTACATGCCGGTTCACAGTAAGTGAGTTATTATTATATATTTATAAATCATAGAGCGGTTTTTTATACTTATTGATTGTTTTTAATCATATGATTTAGCTGCAAAAACTCATAAATTGAACTGTAATTGAAATGTGTACCTGATCTTAGTTCGTTTAGTTGAAATAGTTAAAATAGATCTCCCGGACACTTTTTTATAATTGTTGCATACACAATAACAAAATGATACTATATTAAAAAAAAAAAAAGGAAATAATACAATGAAAGCATATATAGACTGCACACATTGCTACTTAAAACAAGCTGTTACATGTATGGAAATGGTAGGTGTCAATGAAGATCGTCAATATGAAATTCTCTTTAAATTAATGGATTATATAAAATTGCTTGATAAGAGCAATACACCTTCGGATAATTCCACCGAAATAATATTAAAAACTTATGAGCTGACAGGTAGTGTCGATCCATATTCAAAAGCTAAGAAAGAGTCAAATGATATGGCACTTAAACTGTATCCAAAGCTTCAAAGCATTGTGGATGAATCTGATGATCGACTTTATGAAGCATTAAAAATTGCTGCCGCAGGAAATATTATCGATCTTGGTGTCAGCAGATATTTTGATATCGATATGAGTTTAGAACACGCACTAAAGACCGGTTTTACTCGGGATAACTATGATTTATTTTCAGAAAAACTTGATAAGGTTGATAAAATACTTCTTCTAGGTGATAATTCCGGAGAGATAGTATTCGACAAAATACTTGTTACGGAATTAAACGGACTGGGGAAAAAGGTGACCTATGTAGTGAAAGAAGGTCCTGTTCTAAATGACGCCACAATGGAGGATGCGGTTTACACAGGTATGGATAAATTGGCAAAAGTTATTACTAATGGATCTCGCTATCTTGGTTCTTCAATAAAGAATGTGTCACCCTCATTTCTTTCTTTATTAACTGAATCGGAATTGATTATTTCAAAAGGCCAGGCTAACTTTGAATCGCTTGAACATTCGGATTTAGTCAAAGGAAAGATATTCTTTCTATTAAAAATTAAATGTGAAGGTGTGGGAAAGATTGCCAATGCAAAATTCGGAGATGTAGTTTTTTTCAATGTATAATTCCTTAATTGTTGTGCTAAACTTTATACCGAATAATTCTCTGATATCATTGTAAGCCTTTTAGACAATTTATTTATAACATTAAATATAATTGTTGAGTATACCATAATAATAATAATAATAACGGGTAAAATAAGTTTGTAAAAACTTCAAAGGAGATATAATTATGGGTATAATTTCATGGCTTATTGTTGGAGCTTTGGCCGGTTGGCTGGCAAGCATTCTAGCCGGTAAAAATTCAAGAATGGGGATAGGGGCAAACATAGTAACCGGTATAGTCGGTGCTTTCATCGGGGGTTTTATTATGAGACTATTCGGTATTAACGGAATAACCGGATTTAATATATGGAGCATATTAGTAGCTACCTTCGGTGCATTTATTTTGCTATTCATAATTGGAAAAACAAAAAAATAATTTTGCTTATTGCACAAGAATCCTGTTCGAGGACCTTTTTGCATAAAAAATTAAAACAAATACTCCCTATTTTTAGCATTCGAATATTAAAATAAGTTTTACTATAAATATTCATATTTGCAAGTTATTTTACTATCTATGTACATTGACAAACGGAAGTGGGTTATCCACTTCCATACAGCTTAAACTATTTAATCGTCTTTATTATCAGGTTTGTCTTTATAATCTGATTCATTGTTATTATCATTTTCATCTTTTTGTTCAAATTGATATTTTTTATGGTATTTATTATGATTTAAGTTCAGTAAATTGACCATATTTTCGATGCGTATTTTACAGCTCTTGTTAAAGTAAGGGTCATTTTTTACAATTTCAAAATTATCACTGTCTTTTGGTAGTTTTTCATACTTACTATAATAATAGGAAACATAATCTTGAGTCTGCCTACACAAATCGATTATAGTGGTAAGCAACAGTATTTCTGATTCTGTAAAGTTATTTCTCAACCGGTATAAATCATCCTCAATATATTTGGTGACAAACTTATCCAAACTGTCCGAAAGAATTTCCGCTCCGTCTTCGGGTATTTTATATATAACCTCTTCTACATCATTTAATAAAGAAATACAATCTTTATATACTCCTCTGTCGACACCCTTGGGTTTTTCGTTGAAAACCTGCACACTACATGCACTTATTCCGGTAAACATACAGCACAATAAAAAAAATATTATTACACGTTTCATAATATGTTTTCTCCTATAACAAGATTAGTTATATTATATCATAATATATAATTATTTCTATGATATTTGCAGAATGTCTTTAATCATCAATTTTTTTACATCAATATGCCTTTCTAAAGGATATAGTACGCAAATCCTATTTAAAGCGTCACATCAACTCATATGTTGTAAATGTAGAATACTTCTTCTTTACCTTCATTGCAGAATTTTTTTGTTTATCGGTTTATATATATTATATATATTGCGTATTAAAGATCATCTTTTTCATAAAATTTTTTATTCCATTCCGATCTTGGAAGCGGTATTTTCGCATAAGCACCATTTGCATATGAATAAGCACGATTTTTATCAGATTCATTGTCATACGGAAAATATCCGTCTATTATCGGGACCTGCATAATTCGTTTGTTCCAAGCGTGCAAAGCTTCATGATCACCTGCAAAAACACGCTCTAACCATAAGCTGTAGCATATATGCGCTTTATCCGATCCGGGGTCGGTATGTGTATCCGGTAATGTGTGACCTGCAGGATAGAAAGGTTCCGGTGTTTGTCCCGATCTGTACATAGCGCAAACCTCTCCAAGACTTAAAGGCTTACCCGCATCGATCATCATACAGCCTACGTCACTATCATAAAATGTCCATTTATCTGTTTTCGGATCTAATAATTCCAGCAAAGTATGTCCATTATCGTATTCGTTCCATTCGTCAAGCGTTAGTGTATGCACTATTCTAGATTGTACTCCGTACATTCTAAAAACTTCATGTATAAAATTTGCAGTCGGTCCACAAGTTATAGAAAGCTTTCCGGTTTTTGCTTTCTCAAGTTTGGCGTAAAAACTTTCCTTATCCCATCCCCGCCAACCATGGATATGCATACGGCTTAAATGTCCTGCAAATAGCCATAAATCGTCTATGTAATAATAAAATTGACGCATTAGAAAATTTTCCATATCAAAAAATCGATATAAACCTTCTTCGTTCACACTATACACTAACCCTTTAAAATCTAGTACAAAAGGGTTTGTTACAATTAAAGGTATTTCATGTAACTGTATACCTTTAATTTCGCTGTAATGTGTAATCGCCGACAATGTTTTTACACAATTTTTTCCATAATATTGTACAACCGCCTTATCCATATTTATATCCCCCTTCTAATGATTGGTACTACCTATATAAGCATTATACTTTAATATTTTATAATTTCAAACCGGAATCTTTTCTTAATTATTATGTTATGTAACTTATTTCCTTATTAATATTTCCCTGTTGATATATTCTTTCGGGTTGTAACATATCATAAAAATGTATATAATTTCATTATAATTATTTAGCAAAATATTTTCATCTTTTAAATTTCCAGATGGATTTTTTTGACCTCAAATTCGGAATATGCATACCATAGAAGGGATATGAACTATGACATCTGACAAAGATTATTATAAAATTTTAGGAGTTGATCGGGAGGCTACTCCTGAAGTCATTAAAGCTTCATATAGAGCCTTGGCCAAATTGTATCATCCCGATATTTATAAAGGTGATAAAAATTATGCGGAAGTTAAGATCAAAGAAATTAATGAAGCTTATGAAGTATTATATGACCA
>CAZJOD010000069.1:0-18293 GCA_964547525.1 uncultured Clostridiaceae bacterium | reverse complement strand
ATCATACTCATATGATATTTGGTTCGATAACGCTTATCCAATGATTTTAATGTTTTACAGGGAAAAGCTTCGCATTCAAAGCAAAATCTAACATTTCCGTTTCCAAGTAACTCACATTTATCTCCCATATGAGTACAATTTTCACCACTTGGAATACAACCGGAACAATATTTTTTATGAAACCCCTTTTTGTTCAAATCCTTTTCCCTAAATTGATATGCAATACATAATATACAGTTCATACCACATGGTGCAATGAGTTTTTCATTCATTAAAAACACCTCTTCACAATCACTTTATTTTATAATATCATTTAATGACTTTACTGCAATAAAAATAAAGTTTTAATAGAATTATTATATAATATTTTATGATATATTCGACACCGAAAATTTTGTACGTCTCATTTCATTTTATATCTTCCAAAACTAAGCGGTAAGGATTGAACCGTCCGATTTTAATTGTTCCATAACAGTATTAACCTGCACTTGTGACGGGAGAATCTTTTGTGATACTGCAAATCCGGCACATACACCCGCCGCTTGACCGACAGCCATGCAAGTGGGCATAATACGGGCTGTCGCCAGTACTTTTGCATCCATAGATATACAACGTCCGCTGAGTAACAAGTTTTTGATATCTTTGCTTATTAAGCACCCTAGAGGAATTCCATACGGTTTTTCAAGGTCTGTCAAAATAGTAGTGTCTCCCGTACGCCGTGTATATCCACTTTATAAGCACCAAGTGCAACGGTATCGGAAGGTATATAACCTGCTAAAACTTTGTCAATGGTTAGAGTTTTCAAACCTTTGATCCTCCTGGTTTCACGAACTCCAATCGTGGGATTAACGGTTGAAATATAACAGTTTTCAAAACCGGGTACATATTTTTTTAACATATCGACAAGATCAATGATCTGAAAATGCCCTTCAATTTCCGCTCCGGTCAAATCCCACGGATCGGTTCCGTCAAAATTAAGTACACGGGTTGCATTAATATAGATCATTCCCGGATTCGGGGTATTTATATAGATTAAGGTATCACGTTTCATTTTATTAATACCTTTTTTACGCAGCTCGGTAAGATAAGGTTTCAATCCAAGAAATACATGGCTCGGGTGACTCTTAAAATATTGAACGTCATATCCGGAGGATACATCCATCGATTCGGCAGGAACCAGGTTTTCCGGATGCTCTTCCAAGAAAGCGTAAAAACAGTCACAATTGAAATCAATAAATTTTTTCTTGCAATATAACTCTATCTAAAAAACTGAAGCTGTGAAAGCAAAAAAGTAGAATCTATAAAGTTTACGATAAAGTTTATTTTCGTATTTGATTGGAAAAGATAATAATTTTTCCGGTATAATATTAAGTGGCTAATTAAATACCTCTTAAAACTCAATTGGCACAATAATAGCTATTATTAAAATTCACTTGTTATTTTGGCGACTATGCATTGAAGGGGAGAAAAATTTATGAAAATTGGATGCGTGAAAGAAATAAAACTTCAAGAATACAGGGTTGGAATGACACCGGATAATGTGGTGGAATATGTTAAATGTTCTCACCAAGTCTTTATTGAAACTAAAGCCGGTGAAGGCTCCGGATTTACAGATGAGGAGTATGAAGAAGCGGGAGCGATCATTCTTGAAAGTGCCGGAGAAATTTGGGAACTAAGCGATATGATAGTTAAGGTCAAAGAGCCTTTGGTATCGGAATACCCTATGATACGCCAGGGACAGATTCTATATACATATCTGCATCTGGCCGCAAATCTGACTCTGACCAAAGCAATGCTGGCCTCCGGTTGCAAAGGAGTGGCTTATGAAACCATCACTGACACAAAAGGTGGATTACCACTTCTTAAGCCTATGAGTGAAATCGCAGGCAGATTGAGCATCCAAGAAGGAGCAAAATATCTTGAAAAACCATTTGGAGGACGCGGAGTGCTGTTAGGTGGCGTACCGGGTGTAAAAAATGCAAAAGTAGTGGTCTTAGGCGGAGGAGTCGTAGGAACTAATGCATGTAAGATAGCTTTAGGAATGGGTGCCGATGTACTGGTATTTGATAAAAGTTTGGACCGTCTTACATACTTGGATGATATATTCGAAGGTAAGATTAAAACTTTGTATTCCACAGAATCTGCAATTAAAAATGAAATTAAAGATGCAGATCTGGTTATCGGTGCCGTATTAATACCGGGAGCCAGAGCTCCCAAACTAATTAAAATGGAATACCTGAAGATGATGAAAAAAGGTGCTGTCATTGTTGATGTTGCCGTTGACCAAGGCGGGTGCTTTGAAACTACGAAAGCAACCTACCACAATGATCCGGTTTATGATATAGACGGTGTAGTTCATTATTGTGTGGCAAACATGCCGGGAGCGGTTCCGCGTACCTCCACAATTGCCCTGACAAATGCAACCTTAAAATATGGTCTTATGATTGCCAATCAGGGACTTGAAAAAGCTGCTGAACATGATCTCGGACTGAAAAACGGTATTAACATATACGACGGAAAATGTACCTGTAAGAACGTAGCCGACTGCTTTGGTTTGGAGTATACATCAATATAATTGTCGGTTATTGAAAGCTTGTCAACAAAAGTTAGATAAACGATATTGATGAATACCGTACAGAGAATGTATATAGATCGTTTACACTGAATGATTAATATTTTTAGATAACTATTGACTGTAAGTATAATGCGTATTATGATGATATAACATTATAGAAATTTTCCGTTTTACAAATATTTATAATAAAACCAAACTTACTACCATATTAAATTAAAGATATTTATATGGTTAAACTAAATAAAAAATAGATATGCGATGAAGAGAAGAGTAAGCTACAGAGGTCTTTTACAGAGAACTCCGATATGATGAGAAGGAGTAAAGAATATATAGCCGAAGATGGTCTCGGAGCTTTCGCACCGAATCCTTTTTAGGGTTTAGACTGCGACGGGTGCTCCCGATATAGTGCCGGAGTATAATCAGGATTCGTTTGTCCTGACGTACTTGTTGAGATTGGTGTTGCGAAGCATCAATGAACCGGGGTGGTAACACGAAGCATCATGCTCTCGTCCCCAGGAAATTATATCCTGGAGGTGAGAGCTTTTTTAATGTGTATTTTGTTATACAATTGCGAATTTAAATAAATTTAGAAAGAGGTGCGTTTGATGAATGTTTTAATTGGAAATGCATGGCCTTATGCAAACGGTTCTTTGCATATCGGTCATATAGCGGCATTATTGCCGGGAGATGTACTGGCAAGATATTATAGAGCAAAAGATGATACAGTGTTTTTCATATCGGGCAGCGACTGTCATGGCACACCGGTCGCAATCAGAGCCGGACAAGAAAACAAAACACCTGAAGAAGTCAGTGATTTTTATCACAACGAGTTTGTCGACTGCTTCCATCGTCTTGGCTTTTCTTATGATCTATATGCAAAAACATCCGGAAACGAGCATAAAAGCTTTGTTACCGACTTTCATAAAAAACTTTATGATGGAGAATATGTTTATGAGAAAAGTACTCCACAGGCATATTGTGATAATTGCAAGCAATTTTTACCTGATCGTTATGTAAAAGGGTTATGCCCGTATTGTGGTAAGTTTGCAAGAGGTGACCAATGTGAAGCATGTGGGAATGTATTGGATCCGGAAAATCTTTTATATGCAGAATGTAGCATATGCGGAGAGTCACCTGAATTCCGAAACACCAACCATCTTTATCTGGCTGTCACCAGGATGAAAGATAAGCTGGAAAGATACATTGAAAATCATAGCAACTGGAGAAAAAATGCTTATGAGATGTCAAAAAGGTATATCAATGAAGGTCTACGTGACAGAAGCTTGACTCGGGATCTGGATTGGGGCATATCAGTACCAAGAGACGGATTTGACAGCAAGAGAATATATATCTGGGCTGAAAATGTTCTCGGTTACCTTTCAGACTGCTATACACTGTGCTGCCGGCGCAAAATTGATTTTTATGAATTCTGGAACAGCTCAAGGCAATATTATGTTCATGGCAAGGATAATATACCTTTTCATACTATTATTCTACCGGGACTGCTCTTAGGTCGAACCGATGTCAAGCTGAAACTCCCGGATGATATTATATCCGGCGAATATCTTACCCTTGAAGGTAGAAAAATTTCTACCAGCGCAAATTGGGCAATATGGGTAAAAGATATTATCGAACGATACAATCCTGATTCCATCCGTTATTTTTTGATTGGTAACGGACCGGAAAAGAGGGATACGGACTTTACCTGGAGAGAATTTATTAACAGTCATAACGGAGAGCTTTTAGGAGCATACGGGAACTTTGTAAACCGCAGCTTTGTGTTTATTCGAAAGTATTTCGAAAATAAGGTACCCGACGCACAGTGCTCTCAAAACATTTTTCAAACATTAAGCAAGCTCTATCCATGTATCGGAGAACTGATAGAAAAAGGAAATTTAAAGGAAGCACTAAATACAATCTTTGCATTTGTGCGATCGGCAAATAAATACTTTGATGAGGAACAACCTTGGATTACAATAAAGAATGATATTCCAAAGTGCAAAGAAACTCTAAACACATGTGTACAGATTATCGCCAATCTTTCATTGCTGCTTGATCCCTTTTTACCATTCTCATCAGAAAAAGTACGAAATATATTAAAGCTTGGAAAGTCGACTTGGCAATGTATAGAAATTCCGGCCGGTCTATCGATTGGGCAAGTGGAAATTCTATTTGAAAGGATTGATAAAAAGGTCATCGAAGAAGAAGAAATAAAGCTGAACAAACAATAATTAAACGAGCGGATATCCCGGTATTCGGGAGTTTTTTTCTTCTTTTATTTTGTATTAAATATATCATCACATAGAAGCTACTATTTGTCATTTGCATACCGGTCATAGCAATCCTCCAAACTTACACCGTCAACTTTTCGGTGTAGGCGTCTTTAAAGTTTTAACAACCTGCATACAGCATTTAAAACTATATAGCGATACATTTTTATCGCCTATTCCTCAACCTTTTCATCCGGTTCAATCAATAACCTTTTTTCATAGTCCTATATCTTTTTACGCTTTTTTCACAGTCATTACTTCAATTATACCATTGTGCTTGAGAAGACCACATTCCTGCATACAAGCCATTAGCTTTCAACAATTCTTCATGCGTACCGTACTCAGCTATACTACCGCTTTCTAAAACATATATCCTGTCAGCAATTTTAACAGAACCCATCCTGTGGGTAACAATCACAGTCGTTTTACCTTTTGAAATATCAGTAAATTTATTATAGATTTTAGTTTCTTCAATAGGATCAATAGCCGCTGTCGGCTCATCTAGGAATATAATATTATGATCTCTATAGTATCCTCTTGAAATAGCAATTCGTTGCCATTGTCCACCACTTAAATCAGTTCCACCAAATTCCCGGCTCAACATTGTGTCCAGTCCATCCGGTAAGCCGGTTATATCCACATCGGCAGCCTTTAAAGATTCTATTATATCATTTTCCTTTTCACTACTGATTGTAATATTTTCACTCAAAGTCATCATATATCTTCGATATTTTTGAAAAATGGCCGAGACATTCTCAAATAAAACTTTATTACTTCCATGTTTTGTATTGATTCCGTGCAAAATAACTTCACCTTTTGTTGGTTTATAAATACCGCTAATTAATCTTACAAGTGTTGATTTACCGGCACCATTTGCTCCTACAACTGCAATAATTTCGCCTTTTTTTATCTGAAGGGATACATCTTTTACAGCATATTCATCATTGCCGGGGTACTTGAAGCTTACATTATTTAATACTATATCTTCTGTAGTTTTTTTAAGATCGTCATTTTGTACGCTTTCTTCCATTCGCAAAAATCGTAATAGGTTTCCGGCTTTGCCCAGATCACCGGATATTACCGTAAAATTACCGGATACAATGTTTTCTAATGTTTGAATAAACGTTGATACGGAAGTCAAGACAACTGCAAATGACGCTACAGAAATTTCTTTATTCATTAGCAGTATAAATAATAAGTATATTATTGAACAGTATCCTACTGTTGATACAATTCGGAAAGATATTTCGATAATAGCGGTCTTCTTCTCTGTTTTCCATATATTACTATTTAACGATATGATAGCGTTACTAAACATTGATTTAAAGAACTCAAAAGCTCCTAGTAATCTTGTTTCTTTAAAATATTCCCTGTCACAGATTATTTTTTCATAATAATCGCATTCTCTTCTTAACGGCGCAGATTTTTCTTCTAAATTAGCAAAATACTTTGTTCTTATAACCTGCATTATCATTATAGGAATCATTGCCAGCAGCAAAGAAAATAAAAGAACCGGTTTGAGTCTGAATAAGTAAACTCCATTTATAATTAAAACAGGCATTGACAGAATAAATATTCTAGTGAAAGTAGTTGCTATGTATACTAATGTGTTAACGCTTTCCTGAGCTTTGTTTATATCATCTAAAAAGGCAGGATCTTCGAATGACTCAGGTGCAATTTTTGAAGCTTTTAATAATATCTTGCCATACATCACTCTTCTGTTTTCCTTAAGCATAGGTGAACGCATGAACGAGCTGAAAGCATTAATAATTTGCTGCACAAGTAAAAAAATACCATAGATAAGTATCGGGGAATACAATATTTTTGCATCTTTCATAGCCGCGGCATCAGAAATCTTGTTAAAAAGAAAATCATTTACTATTGTTGTCATTCCGGCCAATATTCCGGTAAACAAGCCTAAAACATTAAACATAATTGTAAGTACGGGTATTGTCTTGAAAACCAATAAAACAATTGATAACAGCGTTTTCCAAGAGGAGAGATTCTTTGTCTTCATAAATACCACCCTCTCTGACTTTCATACATTGTAAAGTATAAGCCCTGTAATCTAAGTAACGATTCATGACTGCCCTCTTCTTTAACAACACCATCTGAAATTACAAATATTTTATCAGCTAACTTTGTAGAGCCTAATCTATGGCTAATAAAAATCGTGGTAACACCTTTGCTTATGTTTTCAAACTGTGAGTATACTTCACTTTCGGATATAGGATCAAGACTGGCAGTGGGTTCATCAAGTATCCTTAATGTTGCGTTTCCTATAATCGACCTTGCCAGAGCGATTCTTTGCCATTGCCCACCACTTATGTCTTGCCCACCTTCTTTTATTTTTCCTAAATATGTATTTATACCATTAGGTAGTAACTTAGCGGCTTCACTCAACTTTACCGTATCTATGGCTTTCTTTAGCCGGATATCAATATCGTTCTCATCATTAATTGTTCCAACCGCTATATTATCTTTTAATGAAATCTCATATTTATTAAAATCTTGGAAAACACAAGCTACGGAAGACTTAAGCATGTATAAGGGAATGTCTTTTAAATTAACACCGTTTATTAATATTTCACCTTCATAATTGTCATAGAGTCCTGTTATAAGCTTAGTTATTGTGGTTTTCCCTGTTCCATTGGCTCCGACAATAGAATAATGTTTACCTTTTTCTAATTTTATGTTAATCCCATTTAGTATGTATCTATCCGTATGGGGGTATTTAAACCACACATTCTTAAACTCTACTTTTTCAATTTCAAGACCTTTTCTTGGAATTGAATTCGCAAATTTAGTTTCTTCAAGATTCATAAAGAGAAAATAATCTTTTATATACTCACAATTTTTAGCAAACCGATCTACCAGAAAATTGACCTGCCATCCGACATGATTGCTTAATGTATGTACAGCTTGAATAAGCGATATGAATATTCCTACTGTGACGACTCCGGTTATTAAAGGATTTACAAGGGCTATTATTACAAACATCATCATTACGGAAAACAGCAGAACGACCCTATTTGCTCTTAAATGCCATATTATTTCCGTCTTGAGCCTATACATTGTGGCCTGTATATATATCTTAGAATGTTTTTCTAATAGTCGGGGTGTGTAATTAAAAATTGTTCTTTCCTCAATATAGTCACGGGACTGCATTATCTTAAACAAGTATTCATGTCGTCTATCAAGCTTTATTGCTTCTTTTTCAGATTCATATTGCTTTTTACCACCTTTTACAGATATCAACACAATAGGTATAAACATTCCTAAAATTAGAATTCCCACCCACCAAATATAGGCTGTAAGTAGAATTATAACGCTTGATACCGTACCAATAAACTCAATAAGGTTTAGTGTTTGCGCAAAAGCACTGTTAAATTTTTCATCAGGAGAAGCGCATACTCTGGCTATCAAATCCCAAGTATCATTATCTTCAATTAAAGAATACTTTAGTTTCGCTCTTTTATCCACAATCACAGACCTTAAGTGCATTCTCAGCTTCATATCCATCTTTACCGTTAACGTATTTACAATACTATGGTACAGATTCTCGTATATGAGAACACAGAATAAAAGAATAATAGTGGTGATTATATCTTTATATAAAAGAAAACCGGAAAACACTCCTATTGCAGTATCAATAAATTTTGCCAAAACGATAGCTTTAAACGCAGGTAATAACGACTTAATTAATGTACCTGCAAGCCGCGTAAGTGCTATAATCGGTGAATGTTTAACGGGTATTCGGATCAAATTTATAAAACATTTAAAGCCTGACATAAAAAACCTCTGTATGTAAAAATAGATACGGCTAATAGTTAACAATATATAAAACTCAACAATTTACTTAAACCATCATCTCCATTATCAGGCAATTAATAAAAAATATAAGCACTTTCTAAATAAGAGGATTGTTACACATTACATTGATTGTTCTACTATCCATTATTACTTTATTTCAAATTTTCCATATAATTACTTCAACTTTATTACAAATAGTAACAAATCCTTTGAGCTTTGTCAATCTTTTTCTAATTTACTAATTCAAGTCTTCTTTAATTTTTCACTTTTCTTTATTATTTGTTCTATACGTTTCACCCCGAAAACATTAAATAAAAGATGTTCCCAATAATACCCGGCCATAATATCATTGAAACTATGAACACCGGATATCAATAATTAATCTTTCATAACTTTAATATATATCTTTCTGTTTCTCGGACCGTCAAACTCACAAAAGTAAATACCCTGCCATGTACCAAGCACAAGTTCTCCGTTTTTTATTATAACATTACATGATGAACCCATTATCGAAGCTTTTATATGAGCGTGTGAATTACCTTCCATGTGTTTATATGCAGTTCTATCCGGAAAAGTATTTCTCAATCCTAGAAGCATATCATCTACAACGTCCGGATCGGTATTTTCGTTAATGGTTACTCCCGCTGTAGTATGGGGTATAAAGACTATCACAACTCCATCCGCTACTCGGCTTTTTTTAACTTCATTTTCTACTACATTGGTAATATTAATCATATCATCAGCCTTTGTAGTTCTTAAAGCATATTCAATCATGTTACCACTTCTTTCATCAATAAGTTTTATGTTCATTATATAATATTTTAAGATAACAGGGGCTCTATTGTCGAAATAGCCAAAAAAAACGTTTAAACTACACGTCTTTTTGATCCGATAATTTTTTACGAAGTTGCGGGTTTCCAAGAAAATTACCCCCTGTGTATTTACCGTCACAAGTTATAAAATATTGAGCCCTTTTGGTAGATACATGCATTTTTAATAAAAGGTCATGAGTCAACCTGTGGGTTTTTCGTGCCTTTAATATTTTTTTCGCATAAGTAATTCCGATACCCGGTATACGAATCAACATTTCATAATCTGCCGTATTTACTTCCACAGGAAATAAATGAAGATTTCTAAGAGCCCAAGCGGCTTTTGGATCAATGTCAAAATCCAAATTCGGATAAGATTCCGGAAATAAATCACTTGATTGAAAACCATACAACTGTAATAACCGGTCAGCTTGATATAAACGTCTCGTTCGCCATTGGGGAGTAGGTTCCGAAGGCAAATACTCACATTCTTGAACCGGGTGAAAAGCCGAATAATATATTCGTCGAAGGTTATATTTCCGATATAGCGCTTCTGATAAAATCAAAATGGTTCGGTCTGTTTCATTCATTGTACCTACCATCATTTGCGTTGTTATACCGGAACGGGCAAACTTTTGTCCATAAACACTCATTTCATTTTCTGATTGTTTGATACAATAACTCATATATGAAATTGGCGTTAATATGTTTTTCTTGTTCTTTTGTTTTGCTATAAGGGCATAACCATCGCTTTTAGGTAACTCGATATTAACACTAAGTCGATCCGCTAACAATCCGGCTTCATCGATTAATTGAAAATCCGTTCCCGGCATAATTTTTGCATGTACATATCCGGTATACCTATGTATTTTCCGTATTAAACGTAATGTTTCAATGATTAATTCCACGGTATAATCGGAATTTTTATATATGGCTGATGTGATGAAAATACCATGGCCGTTATTTTTAGCCTCTCTAACTGCAATATCTGCTAATTCACCGGGAGGAACAACATACCGTTTCGTAATATCATTACTACACCGGCAACCGCAATAAGCACAATTGAAGGTACAATTATTAGACATAAATAATTTAGGTACTTTTGGAGGACTTGTCGGAGCTTTAATATTTTCTACGTCCGGTAAGCAAGAAAAAATATAGGAATCCGCTTCTCTGTCCGAAACATCATATTTTGCGGATGCGTTCATTAACTTTAGTTTCTCATTATATCCCATTGCAGGTTTTAATATAATACTCGCCATTTCATCACCTTTAATTCGGTTACTTGTTGATATTATATTACATTTTAATTAATTAGTCAAACATTTGTTTGCTATGAATTTTTTTAATACAATTGTTCTGTTACACATGTTTTTGACAGTTAAGTAGCCGGATGTTATCTGTACTTTTCATGAATTGGTAATTTGTAAGTGCAAACGCTTGATATCTTTGGTTACTTTGAGCCTTATTCGACAATTGCCTATTACTTTGTTTGTCTCATTCACCTTTAACTCTTAGGTATGTGAGATATTAGCCATTCATTCCATATTTCACTTCCACTGCTGAAGTACACACAGTTTTATACCATGAGTGTTTTCAAATTTGTGTTTTATCGAGATAATTGATTCTTTATGGCCATTTCTGTCTTAATCGGCTTGAATCTCCATATCTTCGCTTGGGGGTTTAGCTGAAGCCGGAGACGATGTGTCAACCGATTTCTCAGTAACATTGATGTGATATACCTTCGATTTTGCATCATAATAAATAATGATATTTAGATCGTCGTCCAGTTTGAATATGTCACCGAAAAGACCGGAAAGCATACCGACAGGTTCGCCCATGATCTTATGAACTTCATCCCTCGATGTGCCTATTTTAATCCCCTTAAGGTTTATAGCATCCGTCGAAGGATGACTCTTTATGAATTCGTCCACATCGTTATAGCGGATATCAATACCGCTACCGCCGCTATCCCATACTCTTTCCAGGTTGGCATTGTCTATTTTATTACCGTCCGTCCGCACAATCAGGCGGTATCCACCATTAACATAGTAAACCATTATATGATAATTGGTATTTGAACTTGCGTCCAGTGATTTTAAGTCATCAAAGTCTTCAAACCTTAGTGCATCACCCATTTTTGCAAGTTCTCTTACATCGTCTACAGTTAAACTCCATTTAGTTTCACTAATAATGAAATCCGTCCAAACTGTACGTACCGTCTGCGATGATTGTTCATTAAAATACCACACTTCTGTAATGATACGGTAATTTCCTACATCCAGTTTAACCGGAAGCATATCAGGAGTTAAACTGTATGTTTCACTAACGCCTACAGAAAGATTTATTGCTACATCATCGAAAGATACGCTTTCCACGAAGGGGACTACCCTCCAATCATCCCCTACTTGCTTGACAAGCGTAAATGCCTTTCCGCAGGTCAATCCGGTTTCCATTTCTTTATTCGTCAGTATTGCATTGATAGCATCGAATAATAACGGGTATATCTCAGCTTGAGTATTGAAAGTAACACGGTCATATAAATAACTCGGAAATTTATATTCCTCCCACTCGAACGAGCCGACAGTTGCCGGTCTGTTTGATATGAAGCCTATAATCAAAGCAGCAACGAGTGTGATGGAAACTACCACGACCCATGTGGCGGGTTTTTTGAATTTTAATATGTTTTTTATCCGCCTATTTATGTTCCCCTCGCCAAATGCAAGTGGACTTCCGTTAATCATGTGTCGTCCTGTCGCCAGAGAGATAAGAGACGATGAATATGCTTGTTTAATCTTGCCGCCCATCTTTTTTAAGACACATTCATCACAAGACATCTCCATGTCTGAGTTCATCAGTTGAAAGGCCACCCAAGCTAGCGGATTGAACCAATGGACACAAACAATAAAGAATGCAACCATTTTCACCAGGTGGTCAAAGCGTCTTATGTGTGTCTGTTCGTGCAGTATGATGTAGCCCCTTTCCTCTTCGGAAAGTCCGGAAGGAATATAGATTTTCGGGTGAAAAAAGCCAAGAACAAATGGCGTCTTTAAATTCTCAGCTTCATAAATATTATCTTTGATCTGAGTTGCTACATGCAATCTGAATTTGAGCAGGATAATCGATACCAAACTATATATCAGTAATGCGGAAATCCCTAGAATCCAGAGATAACTCCCTAACATCAACCATACCTCAGGACGGTATGCTTCTGTGGTTATTGGGTACCCGGCAGCTGTATTCCCAAGATTGACTGTAATTGTCTCAAGACCGGCGTTTACCGCATCCCCGATGACTTCATGCGCAGCTCCGGCTGAGGAACCGAACAAACCGTTTTCACCCGGAGCTGCAATTTGTGATATAGGCTGCGAGCTGAAAGGAATCAAGCTGAAAATACTCTCAACTGTAAAAGGTATCGCAAGCCGTAAGCCTACAGCCGTCCAGAGAACATAAGAAATCGTTTTAAACGATTTTTTAAGAAATAACCGCACCGGTATAATAGCTATAATCACATAACTTGCCGTCAGGCTCATATTCAAAACACAAATAAACAGGCTCTCCACTACTATTCCTCCTTGTGCCGATCAATCAGCTTTTTCAGCTCTTCCACCTGCCTGTCGCTGAGTTTGCTATTTCCTATGAACGCCGTAATAAATTTCGGAAGTGATCCTCCAAAGATATCTTCAACAAAAAAGCGACTTTGTTTTCCGTAAAACTCATCTTTTTTTATCAATGAGGATACGAGTGTATTATTGTTTTGAAAAATACCTTTATCACACAGCTTCTTTAGAACGGTATATGTTGTGGATTTCTTCCAACTCATTTCTTTTTCACACAGCTTCACCAGTTCCATAGAAGTGATAGGTTCATGACTCCAGATTAAATCAGCAAATTTCGCTTCACCCCGAGCAAGTCTATATTCATTCATAATCGTTCCTCCAGTCTATTGCACATCGACTAATAAATACAGTCTACTGCCTATAGACTCAAATGTCAATGGTTAAAAAATAAATAATTATGCTTACAACTCACCTTGCAATTAAAACAAAATTCGAAAAAATCGTCACATTTCCATGTGACGATTGCTTTTAATATAGTGCTTTTATTCCGTTTGTTCAGGTTCGTCCATCACCGCATTGTCAAACAGGATCGCCATATAATCATGTCTGCCATAAAGCACGCGGTTAATACAAACGCTATCCGTTTGTGCGCGGTAAAATACAAGATAGTTCCCGCAGACGAGAAAACGATAATTCGTTTCCGTTTCTACGACACTGGACAACAGCGAACCAATAAGGGAGAAATCTGCTAGTTTATCTACAGTGTCTTGAATTTTGTTCACAGTGTTTAACGCGGCTATCGGACTTTTCAAAGTTTCCACGATATAATCTCCAATTTCCTCCAAGTCCTGTATCGCAGCGGCGGAGTATCTGATTTTAGCCACTATAACGCTCCTCAAGCCGCTTCCTGACATCATTGGCTTCAATCCATCCTTGTTCCTCGCCGGAACGCTCTCCTTTGTCCAATTCTGATTTCAGCTTCCTCCAGGCCAGCATTTTTTCATATTCCCTGTATTCCTCTATATCCATAACCGCATAACGTCCGTGGCCGTTCTTTGTTAAAAAGACAGGTGAACCGATGGCGACTTCGCGTAGTACCTCACCATAATGTCTTAATTCTGATATAGGCTTGATGTTTGGCATATTAAAGCACCTCCATAGATATTGTACGCAAAACTTTCGTAAAATACAACTGCGAATTTTACTACAACTAAATTATTAATTCAATTTATTATAAACTGTTATTCTTATTCAATGACAGGACTTACTTTGATATTGACCGGAATGGAACCGGACCAAGCTCTTCTGCCATATTCGTCCTGTAAGACAATAACAATATTCTCCCCTAAACGATATCCGCCGGTCGCCAAATCAAATACAAATGTTTCAGCAAAAGCCTGCCCTTGTGCAGGATAAACACTGAGTCCGGAACCGCTGGGAAATGAACGCAAATGACATGCCACACAAGATGAACAATCCACACGCAGTGTTGCATTTTCAAAAAAGGCAATCCTTGTTATAACGGGACCTTCAGATGCATATGTACGTTTACTTTTTATCGCTTCCAAAATACCTTTTGTCGAAAATTCTTCCACAAGCAGTCCGGTCCAGGCCACATGAGGAATACCCCCCCATCCGCTTTCAATATAATTCTCATGGGGGCCGTGGGCATCGTCATTTCCGAAAGGCGTAAGATTCCAACCGTCTCGTAACAACATTTGCCAAATCTGATCCGCACGACCTTCATCCGCGCCCTTGCCCCGTACATTAGAGTTAACCGTTTCAATACCATCCAATCCTGCTTCACATAACTCAATCAATTCTTGATATTTGTATCCTGACTTGAATGGATGGGCCAAAACGGTAAAGCCTCCCATTTTCTTTATTTTCCCAATCATGTGCGAAATGGTTATACAGCGGGTCTCTCCTTGGATGCCCTCCGGGATTTCATGTATGCCCAATGCAATAAGATGTCCTCCGCAGGATATTTCCGCACCCGGTATCACCACAAAATCAGCATCCGATTTCAAGGGAACAATTTTATCGTGATCCATCCCCACAATATAATCATATCCCATATTTTTGTAGTGTTCCACTATACCAAAAAGCCATTCCTTCTTTCCCGGTCTGTCCGAATGGCAATGCAACGTACCCTTCAACCAAACTCCGGATATTGCAAACCGATTTTGTATTTTAGCAGAAATTTGTATTGTTTGCTCCTTTTTTTTACCGATTACATCAAACATAACAACAGGTTCGGATTGTGTGTTTTTCTTAACCATATATTCCCCCTTGCTATCGCAGCATACATATATTTTACATGTGATTTCATACGAATTCAATCCAAAAATTAAGATAATGTAAGCGATGTATCTCCATATTATTAGGAACAGAGATAAATCAGCTTTATTAACCAACAAATCCACTTTCAAGTTGCAGCTTATAGCCTTCATTAGCTTAAATATGATTAAAACGTTGTAACTGAAAATTCTAATTAATAAAATCAGTTATTTTACTGACGATGAAATCCGTTGCATCTTTTATAAAGTTCATTGTACTCTGGACTGTTACAAGTTTATTTGATGATATGTCCTGATGTTCTTTATCCTTGTACCAATTATACAATATGTTTTCTTTATGTTTTTCTATTTCTTCCGCATATATAATATCATCTAAACCTACTGATTTAGCTTTTTGTAGATGAACCCAAAAATTATCTTTGTTTTCCTCTCTTAACGCTAATTCCATTTCAACTTTTTCACTTTCTTGATGATATAATCCGCCATAACCTTTTTTTAATTCATTTGGATATTCCAATCTAAATGGCGTCCATACCGCTATATTATTATAAATATCTGATAAAATATGACAACTATAACCGAGTATAAAATTGTAGTTATGTGAGTTTTTACTTTTATATAGAAACCCCAATACGCTTTCAATCCATTCATCATTATTTGTAAGCATACCCCAACGTTCATCACCCACACATAAATGTGATGCTTTTTTATAATCTGATATATAACCTGCTCTGTTGTGCACAGCGTCAGGAGCTACATTTCCTAAATAAAATTGTGATAAATCCTTGATTGTTTCAGGAAAAACCAACTGTAATTTCCTTGCAATATGCAAATG
The DNA here is from genome assembly GCA_964547525.1 of uncultured Clostridiaceae bacterium. Lineage (GTDB taxonomy): Bacteria > Bacillota > Clostridia > JAAYHZ01 > JAAYHZ01 > CAZJOD01. Next base: position 2,131 of record CAZJOD010000069.1, on the reverse strand, counting down.
TGTCATCTGAAACGGCATAATTTTATATTCATCCCTTCTTTATGTTCGCTTTATCTTATCAACCCGGTCGTATCCGGATAACTATGATCAACGGATTTAATATCTTCTATGATTTTATTAAAAACCTGCTCCCGTTGCGTAGATGTATCATAAATCGTAAAGCCGTATTTCATTAAATGATCAGTCATAGATCGACTGAAGGTAATAGCCTCTTGACTAACCTCTCTTAGATCATTATCATCTAAACTATAAGTCCAATCGTCTTCCGTATCATATTTTCTAAAATCGTCGAAAAATTCATCAGCTGTTTTCTTGTTTTGTACCAATCCTATAAGAAAAAAATTGTCTTTCATTTCTTCTATCTCATACATTTTCAGAATAGGTAATATAATATCAAAATTAAAATACCCTCCTTCCAACAGAAACCTATTCCCTTTAACAGCGTGCGCCTGTAGGTTTAGCTCATATGCAACACCGTGACCGGAAGAAAACGCACCTAGAAAATGACCAAGGAATGGCGCTAGATTGTCTGTGGTCTTCCTTCTATTCCAATTAAGCTTAATATTCAATTGCGGATATGCCCCTTGAAATGTAGTAACAAGTTTATCGGCACTTATGACAAAGTAATTTAGCTCTTCGTTTATTTTCTTTGCTAAAGTTGATTTACCGGCTCTTGACGGGCCTGCAATTATTATGTTTTTCATGTTATATTATACCTCGACCTAAATAAATTATCTTTGTACTACAAAACATTTCTGATTTTATAAACTTGCATCAAGTCTTACTCTAAACTGTTATATATACTCTATCTATGGTTTATCTATATGCTTTTCAAGCTCAGAAATAACAGCTTTAAATCTTATGTGTTCGCGTACCGGTGCAAAAATTTCTCTTGATATTAAGATTTCTTTTGCACCTAAAGTCGTGTTTTTATAATCTCCAAAGTCCCTATTTTTCGGGCAAGCCCGGCCTTGATAAATAACCGACGTGTACATAGATACATCCGGCAGAGCGTCAAATTTTATACTATGTTCCGCAAACTTCTCTATACAATCAAGCGCATTGTTATAATCTTTCAATTTTATATAATCTTCAGTAATCCAATAATAAAATGCTCGTAACCTTAAACTTTCACAAATATAATCATTATTTTCGTGCAGTATTTCTTCAATTTTTATGAGTTTTTTAAATAGTTCTATTCTTTTTTCTGAGTTATCCTTATATTTCGAGTTAGCAATATTTGAAATTAAATATTCAAACATATCCGATAACAGCCATATATTTTTAACAATCTGATTAGATTTAGCTTCTCCGTCAAGTATTTCCTGAAGCACCATATCACGCGAATCACGTGCAAGCGGTAGTCTGTTTGCTGCTTCTACAGCTTTTTCTTTTTCACCAATGTCTTTATAAGCGTGTGCAAGTACTTGAAGCGAACGAAAACGCAGACTATCCTCCGTGCAATCGCCTAAAATGCGTGTGCAAATTGATATAGATTCCCGCAGATTTTTCTGTCTCTCTTCTTCATTAAAGTATACATATGGTTCTTTCGCCAAACATAAAGTTCTCGCAAGACAGTACAGTAAATCGTAGTTATTCGGAAATTCCTGAACAGCGTTTCTGAGCATATCAATTATTGTACCGTTGTACCATTTTTTGCTCCTTTCTGACCCCGCTTGTTTAATAATCATATCAATCTTTTCCTGATTTTTCATAACATCAAAACACATCAATTCGTCAATGCTAATGTTAAAAAAATTCGCGATTGACGGTAAAAGCTCTATATCAGGATAACAGCCCTCGACTTCCCACTTGCTTACAGCTTGCGCTGTAACACCTAAATATTCCGCAAATTTTTCCTGATTGACATCAGCCTTTTTACGCAATTGTTTTATTTTTTCACCAATTTTTATATTCATATAAATTTCTCCGCTTTGATAATAATTACTACAAGTACTTGTAGTTCTATTGTAAAATACGAAGAAAAAAAACTCAATAAACAATTATTTGTTGTATTATCAACTGCTAGTTGTTTTGTTATAGTATTCATCTATAAAAATACTAAGAATATCAACTAATACCGGGCACATTCCCATTATTAGTCTAATGTGAACTTCCTTCTCTCTCCCGG
>CAZJOD010000068.1:0-18439 GCA_964547525.1 uncultured Clostridiaceae bacterium | reverse complement strand
TTAACAGTATATTGGATAATGAGGGGTACACTTCTTATCATGATGTATTGGAAGCATATGTTGAAATACATGACCGAAATTTAATAGCGGATGAGGATCAATTATGTATTGGTTACAACGAAATTTTCAATCAAGTAATACAAAACGCGGGTTTTTACGCCTTATATGATATGAGTAATATATATTTTTGTAAAACCGATGATAAGGACTGCAAAGTATACCGAATCGACGAAATTGAGGATGTCTGGGACGATATTTATACATACTCGAATTATGTTCAGAAATATTCCATAAATACTAACCCCAATATAACACAAATACTATCAAACAGCAAAGGAATAGTGGCTGCGACCTTACCCGGCTCAGGTTTATTTGTAAATGCAATAGAAAACTTTGATAAGTCAAAGTATGATGCTTATTTATTATATGATAACAGAGAAAAATATCAAAGTCAGTTTATGATTTTTGCTGTAAATGAGGCATGTGCCGATAAGCAAGCCGCAGTCCAATATATAGACTGGTTGTATTCGGACCCTACGGCCAATATGATGATAAGATATGGGATTGAAGGCGTGAATTTCAAGATTGATCCCGTAACGAGTTTGATGCATTATGATGATATTGCACAGCTTCCGTCACTCGGATTATTTCCCGATTATCTGTTGAATAATCATATTTTGAATGCTGAGAGCTTTTATTTTAATAATTATGATGCAAGCTTATATGAGAAAGGAATTGGGTACTACCAATGCCTTCCTATCAGCAAATTATTAATTTTAAGCCGCATTTTGGACAGCGAAGAAGCCTATATGGCAGGTATGAATAAATTATTATATGAGTTGCCCCTCGAACCTGAATGGAGTAAAGATTACACGCTTGGTAGAAGGTTACCATATGAGATATTTGTGAATAAAGTCGATGATATGAGGCAACGCGTACGTGATACATGTGATATACATTTATTACAAGAAATACACTCCATTCTCGATAACGAGGTAGAAAAGTGGAGAAACCTGTCCTAACGGTGCTTGATATAGAGAATATAAAAAACAAGAATGACTTTTCACAAATCGGACCTTATAACATAACCATATATTCTCTGTCCGGCAAGTTTAAAAAAATCATGTCGGCAGCCGAAGGTGTTGGCTTGATTGACCTATAAAGTCCCAAACAAAATTTTATATAATATGCAAAATACGACCCCTCCGGCTCACAGTTTAGAGGGTACCGGATTTTTATTTAACAGACAAACGACTTCTAAGCTAAAATGCTAGTGGATTAAGAATATTATTGCATTATAAAAAGATGCAATATATACTTTTTATAATATGCAACAGTAAAAAAACAGGGAATTACCAAGACAAATATGTTTTTTTTTGCAGGAGGGTAACAGTTTGGTGAAAAAAATAGTTTTATGTGTACTTATTTTTGTTTTACTAATTAATGTGAATACCGATTCTACCCGATCGGCAGTCAGTTTTTCCGATGTAAGTAGTACCGATTGGTTTTATGAAAATGTTAATCTTTTAGTTGATAATGGTATTGTATCAGGTTTTCCTGATGGAACGTTTAGACCTAATGAGAATATTACAGCTGATCAGTTTATTAAAACAGTTATCGTTTCTCTTGGTTATAAGCTTGATAATGCTGAAGGATACTGGGCTCAAGGTTTTTTAGATAAAGCACGGGAATTGGGAATTATTGAAAATAACGAATTTCACACCCGAGAATTATCTACAACAAAAATCACTAGAGGTCAGATGGCAAAAATTTGTGATAAAACCTTAACTTTGCTCGAGGGCGTAAAAACATATGACAAGATTGTAGAGATTAGTCAATTTGCAATAGATGCCGATGTTATCAATGAATCCGGATTATCCAAGCATGTATTTTCTATGTGGGAAGAGGGAATTATTACCGGTTATCCGGATAGAAGCTTTAGACCGTATACATATTTAACTAGAGCGGAAGCTGTAACTGTTATAAGAAGAATCATAGACAAAAATATAAGGAAACCTTTTAACAAGGTTTATGTTGAGGATATTATACAACCACAAACCTTCGATTTAAATATATTGGTAATAGAAATTAATCCGAAATTAAAGACAAAGAATAACATTAAAGCACATGAGTATCTACATTGGTCGGAACCTATAGATACTGTTAATGAATTAATTTCAGATTTTTATGAAAGCTCTCATGGGATTATTAATTGTAATGTTGTTAAGTGGGAATACATAAATGAATTTCCTACATACTTGAAGCAAATAAATTTAGTTAATAAAAAGGGTGCTTATAGCTTAGATGAAGAAACATGGCTTACAATTATGAATTATGGATGGGCTTGGTGGGATTCTCCCTATGCGAAACAATTAAGCGGTTTTATATTTGATTATGAATATTTAATAGAAAAACTTATGTTAGTTGAAAGAAGAAATAATGGAGAATTTGATCAAGTTTGGTTAGTCGGACTAGATCCTATGGAAACCTTTGAATCAATTATGGTTGGAGAAACAGCTTATTGGATAAACGGTTCACCTATTTTGAAAGAATGTGATAATTTTGCAATGGTGAATGTTTCAATCTTTAGACGCGATGCTAATATTGAATGTTTTGGACATATGTTCGAAAATATTCTTGGTAATGTTTTCCCTAACAGAACAAATCATGGCTACGGAAGAAACTATGATGTAAATACAAATGACATGAGCTTATATGAGAAGTTTACTTTGAACGAAACAAGTAGCCCCGGTAATTCAGCAGCCGGGAATATTCATTTTGCTCCGAATAGTTTAAATGATTATGATTGGACAAATGAAACATATGTGAAAAGTACTTGGATAGACTGGAAAAATAATTATCCTGACTTAACAGGTGAAACGGTATTAACAAATTGCTTTACCTGGCTTAATGAAAACAAAAGCGAACCTCTTAGAAATCATCATAAATGGTGGTTTTCATTGATGCCACATATTGCGGGAAGAAATGAAGACGGTTATTCTCATAACTGGTGGCTTTATTTCGCTACATTGGATTATGTTGTGGAAGTAAACTTAATGAATATAGACCCGTTATCGGTTGGAGATATAAGAACACCGGTTGTAACTGCATCGTATCAGTCACGAAAAACAAAGGATGTTTCTTCGGAGGCAGTGTTTACAAGCTCAAATGAGAGAGTTGTTAAAGTGGTTAACAATAATATCGTTGCTATAAGTCCCGGAGAAGCAATTGTTACAACTAAAATTGATGGCAAGCAAAATTCTATCAAAGTAACAGTAAAATAAGAGTATATTTTAGTATGTTTTAAAAGAATCACCGCATTTAAATATAAAATTATCATTCTTTATAAGAGGATTTATAAAATTTTGCTTAAAGGAACGGAATAGGAATGTATCTATAATTCTGTAATTTATATATGTCATTAATTATCATTTCTCATAAAACCATTTTTTCCGATTCCTTAAATTAAAAAAGGTATAATTATTTAACGATATTTAGTCTCGGTAAAACTTTTTAATATGGGATTATAATATAACATTGACTCATATTCGTTACCGGGAAGATTGACTTTTATTTTGTATTCAATATGAGGTATTTCATAAAGAATTACATGATCCAATGAAATATCAGTCTTGACTTTGTATTTGTTTTGCATCTCTATTATCTGTTTATTCTTATCAAGTTCAAGTAGTTCTGTCTTCTCTGTAATTTCTTCAATATGTTCTTCACTAAGCCCTTTCCTGGTTTTTCTCTTTTCGTTTTCCTGTATCAATTCAGAATAATAGCTCGTAACTCTAGTTATATCTTTTACCATTTCATTATTTCTTGTATGGTGTAGTGCTCCTATTTCAGCTTCCTTTTTCACTTGTTCGAATGCCATTTCAAAGGAAGTTTGAATATCAGGCAAAATCGCTATAGGGAAATTATATATCGGTTCATCTTCATAAAATATTCCTGCACTCGACCTACTCATTTTTTCCGATACCGACATTGTAAGCATGTCAATCCATATTTCTACAAAATCCTCTGTTCTCTCATCAGAGATATAGCCTACCCGAAAAGTATATACCGGAATAAAATCCAAAACAGGTCGTTCACTTATTATTTTAATACTTCCCCGCAACAAACACAGATGCTTTTTTATTTTTTCTTCTGCATTTGAAAGACTAAGCTTGTCAACAACAGCATACCTTATGGAACTAACAGTCTCTCTAGCAATAATCTCAAAAATTTTATTCAATATATAGCTACCAAACGTCACAAATTCCGACTCAGGATTTTCTTGTGCAACTTCATAATCGAAGGCTAGCCTAAGTTCGTTTCTACCATGAAACATATCAGTAAAATTATCAGGAACAAGTATATTACAAAGTCCATACTCAATACATTCTACAATCCCTCCCATGGCTTCAATTGATGTGGTAACAAATTTTTGCAGTTCCAAGAATCATTCCTCCTATTTTACAGTTGTAAAAGAATTTCCAAACAAATTTTCATCTAGGTTTTTCATTTTTGTGTATTGTCTTTTGTTTTCAAGCATTTTTTCACCAATGGCATCTATTTGCTTTTCCATTTCAGGTAAACTGTTTGATTTTACCCATGCACCCATGATCATCTCAGAAAAATCGAGTTCATCTTCAATATCACCAAGAATCATATCAAGTTCGCCTACTACAAGTTCAAACATATTTATCTTTTTGTCAAGCAGCTCAAGAATATAGTACTCTACAGTACCTGCAGCAGCGAGATTGTATACAAAAACATCCCTTTGCTGTCCTATACGATGAATCCTACCAATTCTCTGCTCAATAGCCATTGGATTCCATGGGAGATCATAATTCACCATCCCGTTGCAAAATTGCAGATTTCGTCCTTCACCACCTACTTCAGTGCTTATCAGTACTTGTGCTTTTTCTTTGAATAAAGCTATTTGTTGTTCTTTATCTTTTCTGCGCATATCACCGTTAAACTGAGCAATCGTAAATCCTTGCCGTTCCAGGTGCCTAATGATAAAGTCTTGAGTAGCTTTGTACTTTGTAAACACAATCATTTTATCATTGAATTTTTTTAATATATCAACCAAATGGACTGCTTTTGCATTTTGATAATTCTCATGTAATACAACCTTCTCTGTTCTATTTCGGAATTCTATTATCTTTCTGCGAAAATCCCCTCCTATTTTCTCATCTGACGAGAGCCTGTCCAATGTAGGTATAATAGTCGCAAAACTGCTTCCCATCTGTTCTTGAAGAGTTCTTAAAGAGAAACGTGATATACTTGAATTATCTTCCTTATATCTTTCTTTAATAAAATCGCTTATTTCATCATACAAAGCTATCTCATTATTAGAAAGATAGATTTTTATCGTGTCGGCTTTTCTCTTGGTAAATTTAACATCAACATCACTGCGCCTATTTCTTATCATTACATCAGAGAGGAGTTTTCTTAGATGATCGACGTTTTTTGCTTCAATTCCCTGCTTATCTCCGATAAAATTTTTTTTAAAATAACTGTAAGTCCTTAATTGACCGGGTTTTAATAAAGTAATTAAATTATATAATTCTTCCAGATTGTTCTGTACAGGAGTAGCCGTTAAAAGAAAAATATACTTCTTTTTTAAACTGTTTACAAAACTCCAAGCAAGTGTTTTTCGGTTCTTTATATGGTGTGCTTCATCTACTATTACCAGATCATATTGAACTTTTGTAACAGCACTACTGTTTTCTTTCTTCTTTGCAGTAGAAATGGATGCAATTACTTTATTATAATGTTCCCAAGCTTTATCCCCCAATTTTTTAAATTCCGGGTCATCATATCTTATAAAGTCTTGATTAAACTTCCTTTTCATTTCATTAAACCACTGATCCACTAGAGACGGTGGAACAATAACCAGGATTTTTTTTGCCATGCCTCGCATTATATACTCCAACATTGCTATACCTGCTTCTATTGTCTTACCAAGGCCTACCTCATCACATAAAAGTACTCTTCCATGGAATCTGTTTATAACCGACTTTACAGTTTCTAATTGATAGTTATACATATCAAGTTCACGAAGATGTGGCAGACACAAAAGCTTTTCGCGGTTGGAGTCATACATAAATTCTCTCATCTTATTATAAAGCTGAAACCATCTTTCATCGTAATTTTTCATACAGACAGCAGCATTTAAAATTTCACTCATACGCTCTGCATTATTCGGATTTACATCAAGTCTCTTATAAAGATTTTTTTCTACAGGTTTTGGCGCATAAATCGTAAAAACGCCCTTATCACAGGGTTCAACAAAAATTATTTCACTATTATAACGATCAAAAAAACCTTTAATTCCTCTTCCTTGAAGGATCTTTTCATCTTGATTATACTTAAATGTACGAGAAATCCCGTCTTCGTTAATTAAAACCACTTCATTCCCGTCTTTTAACGAGGTTTTTATAAGCATTTCAAAACTCTTGTCTACTTCAACTGCACCAAGATCTAAAAGGTCTTTGTTCAGTCTTACCGAATATTGTTCCATTATGTAATCCCTCACTGTTAATAACTAAAATTAACAAAAAATTTTTTAATATATTTATATTATAAAGCTTTTTTATGTAAAATTAAATAACAAATACTCAAGAAATATAATGCCAAACCATTTTTAATAAACCGTTTTTATTTGATTATTTATGTGAGTTCATTAAGTAGATCAATAAATCCCTAAGCGCGTAGAAAAGCTATTCTGTATACCATAGCGTTAATACTTCGGTAGCTATATATCCATAACACATGCTTTTTTATTGAATAAGAAAAATCAAAATACCGGCAACAATTCGGTAAACGACAGCAAACCGAGGGAGCATCAAAACAACTTATTTACGTGTTCTTCTTCGATTTGCTGCCGTTAACTGATTATTTGCATTTGCATCATATGTGAATAATACCTGTTCCATTTTGTATACGGATGGAGACATCAAAAGGTTTACTCAATTCGTTTAATCGTTCTAAAATATCTTCCCGCTCGGTTACGCAAGGCCATCCGTTTTGCCAAGGCTGCATATTATATCCCAAATTAATGGGTGTCAAACGAAGTTCTGTTAATTTTCCATCAATCATATCCCAGGTAGCAATGATAGATTCCATAGCATGAGGATCACACATTAAACCGACGGTTCCGTTATTGCTTCTTTTCCTCAATGCATCGGAAACATGATGATCATGGTTTAATCCGTATTTTTCATAGAAATCCTCAGGAAGAGCGGACACAGTTTCACTTTGGAATATAAAATTACCCAGACTATAAAATATAGGTTTTTCTTTATAAATTTCAATTCCTCTCAATACATGAGGGCCATGACCAATAACGGCATGTGCGCCTGCATCAATACATTTTTTTGCTGCAGTAACTAAAAAATCAGTAGGATAATTTTTATCTGTTCCTTTAATTTGATGTGAATGTATACTCACCAGAACATAATCGGATTGCCAAGTTGCTTGATCAACCGTTCGCATTAAACGATCCATATCTTTTTCATGCGGACGGGTGATTACTCCGGAAAAATTACTTTTCTTAAAAGAATATTGACCGAACAAAAACTCATCCTCTTTTAGCTTAGGTAAAAAACCTTCTTTTCGAATCATATCGTCATATGCATTAATTCCGGTCAAAAAAGCAATCTTTTTCAATGCTTCGAACTCATCCGGTTTACAATGGTATTCTGTGGTTATCCGAAGGGGATTGACTCCGGGTCGTCCTATCATATCTTTTCGTTGCTCCCCGGCTATCCATGAATCATAAAGGCTTGATGTCGCAGCAATTAACGCTACACGCCCCGATGGGCAATCCAAATAGACCGGTTTACCGGCTTGCGCCAGATTCACTCCTGCTCCCGTATGCACAAAACCATATCGGTCCAAATTTTTCAAAGTGGCTTCCAATCCCCCGTAAGAATAGTCCAATGCATGGTTGTTAGCGGTACCGATCAAGTTAAATCCGAAATTTTTTATGCTTTTTAGTGTTTCCGGGTCAGTTGTAGCCCATGTTCCTCCACTTTGCGCCGCAGGAAACCCTTCATTATCACGTATAGTCACTTCTAAGTTAGTGAACCGGGCTTGGGCGGATCGAATAATATCTTTTACTTTTTGAAATTCCATATCTTGTTTCGGGTATCGACGAGTGACGAAACTGTCACCTGTTGCTGCAAAGTTCATTATCTTCATTGTGTGCCGTCCTTCCTTTTTCTATTTAAGATCGCCGGCTTTTAAACATTTTTACTTGATTTATCTACATTTTACCGGAGTTAAGAGTGTGGAGCAATCTCATTTTATTCCCAGACACACCATACGGTTGTCCTGATTTTGCCTGTCAAGTATGTGTATTTTTTAAACGAGTAGCCTTTATGGGCTTCGGCGTTTAAACCAATCGCCCCGGTTTGCACCGAAAGCACGTTTTTACTCGGTCCTCATCTCCATATTTTTAACATTTATTCTTCATAATAAAAATGAATATGGTTTTGCGTGTTCATTTTTATTTGTTCATATAAATTCATTAAACATTTATTATTTTATTTAATATGAAATTTACAATAATCGGACTTTAATGCAATTTGTATGAATATATTTCAGAATTCGTGTTGATATATGTCCCGGTTGTTTCTGCTGCTATTTTTCTACCTTTTTAAAGTCCATCCTAATGAATTCCTTATTGTTTGGCAGAGAATAATTTTTCCTATTGATACAAGTCAATCCAATCACTTCAAGAGCCCTAATAAGGTTGTTTTCATGAATATCATGATGTATTGATAAAATCGGATTAAATGCCGCCGCATCATTGGTGGGACTTACAAAATCAATGGCATTGTTTTTCTGTATAACGCAAGAAACTTTATTCATATTATACCAACTTCTTTTTAACAATTTTGCAAACGTTTCTATTCCCAAATATTCAATTATTAGATTACATATATATAAATCCGAAACCGGTAGGATAACATCATTATTGGTTAAATCACAACAAATAAATTCTAAAACATCCAATAAACATGAATAACGAATTTTAACCGCTTCCAGATACTTTCCGTTCACATCTATGCAATATATCTTTTTCATGACTGCATTGTTTATTATATCAAGACCATTACCACCCGCGATGCCAAGTATGGAAACTGTTGTAGAATTATAATCAGTAAGCTGTTCTTCAGTAATTTTATTTAAAGTTTGCAATTGATAAACAGCAGCAGTCGACATATGTTTTTCATAAGTATTTAAATCGATCTTCTCCCATGGGTGAACCATTCTTATAACCTCTTTATTAAGACTTATTAATTGCCGAACAACAATCTTTTCTACAGTGTCTTATGATGAAAGCCGATGTTACTCTTTCCCTCGGCACCGACACCCATATATACCCACCTTTACTCATCACATTCAATATGGTCGGCATATGCGCAGTATTCATCCATAACCCCATATACTTTTATCATTTTCTTATCCGGACCATATTGACCGAGCTTATCTTTTATATATATTTTAGCACTAAATTATATTATGAATACTATTTTGAAATTTATTTTCGATTTATTTTAATCACTCATTATTATGTAAACTCATATCTTGTAATATGATATATTCTAAGGAGTGAATAGCATGCCCGTTTTGGCTTATGTTGCAAATTCAAATAAAGTGTCGGTTATAGATACAAGCACTAATACCATTATTAATACTATTACCGTTGAACCTGCTAATAATATTACAAAACTTATTACAATAACGCCGGATGGCAGATTTGCTTATGTTACAAATCTATATGATTTCGTATCGGTTATAGATACATGTACTAATTCAATTGTAGATACCATAACTGTGGGTGATTTTCCTGTAGGTGTAGCCGTAACACCGGATGGTAAATATGTATATGTTGCAAATTCCGGTCTTGCAACCGCTCCTTCAGGTACCATCTCAGTAATAAACACGGCAACAAATACTGTTATCAATACAATAATCGTGGGCGGTGGTCCTCTCGGTATAGCCATAACACCCGACGGAAAGTTTGCCTATGTTACGATTTCAAAAATAGATATTGTATCCGTGATAGATATCGCTTCAAATACAGTAGTGAAAAACATTCCTGTCGGAGATCTCCCCGAAGGGATAGCAATAACGCCGGATGGCAATTTTGCATATGTTGCCAATCAAGGCCAAAGCGCTTTAACTAACACAGTATCCGTAATTGATATAAGTACCAATACCGTTGTGGATACCATAACAGTCGGTGTTGGTCCTACTTGGTTAACTGTTACACCGGATGGCAAATTTGTTTATGTTACAAATTCATTTGATAGTAATGTCTCCGTTATAGACACAGCCACAAATGAAGTGATACAAACAATTCCTGTGGGTTCTATCCCGTTTGTCTCAGCTGCAACACCGGATGGAAATTTCATTTACGTTACAAATTTTCTTTCAAATAATGTTTCTGTTATTGACACAACCGGCAATACAGTGGTATATACTATCCCAAATATCAAACAACCTCTTGGCATTGCTATAGCAAATATGCCGCCATGCCCTGCCCCTTCCGAAAGAATGTGTATCGAGGTTACAAGAATTTTTGATTCATGTATGTTTGAAGAACAGCAACGAAAAACGTTTGAAACTCAGTATTTAATTGAAGATCAAGAAATAGAATGTGAAATGATAGGAACCGAATGCAAGGTATTGGACGTATCAAAAATTGATAATCAAAAAGATTTTGCCAAAGTAAAATTACAAATAAAAGTATTTTTACGTTTTATAAGTAATTGTTTAGATAACCCGTTCAAAAAAGTATTAAATTTTGATAAGAATATAACGCTTATTGTTCCTGACGGTGCGGAAGTTTGCTGCGATATTAATAATGTAACCTGCATATGCAATAAAACCGGCGATCTTTCTTGGAATTCTAAAACCTGCGATAAGGTGTGTTGTACAGTGAAAGTAACTGCAGTTGTTAAATCCAAGAAACTTGTTCAAATTGAAGTGCCGTTATTAAGTAGCTGCGAACCAAATCAATGCTCTCCTTATGAAGGGATATCCATTGCACCGGGAAAAAGTTTTCCTCTGCCAAATAATCCCTCAAAAATATGTAGGATTACGTTTTCTGCAAAGACCAAACCCGGCATGACATCTTCATTCTTAGCATCTCTTAATGCCATACCCTATAATTTTAAAAATGTAACAGAAAATTTAAAACCATTTGTAATAAATCTACCGGGTTCATATCTTACAGAAAATATACAACTTAGAAATATAGGAAAATCAACAATATATGTTTATGATTTAAAAACCGAGTAATGTATCAGCGGGACGGTGTGCCAGTTACCCCGTCCCCCCGACACAATTTTTCCTATTGATACAAGTCAATCCAATCACCTCAAGAGCCCTAATAAGGTTGTTTTCATGAATATCATGATGTATTGATAAAATCGGATTAAATGCCGCCGCATCATTGGTGGGACTTACAAAATCAATGGCATTGTTTTTCTGTATAACGCAAGAAACTTTATTCATATTATACCAACTTCTTTTTAACAATTTTGCAAACGTTTCTATTCCCAAATATTCAATTATTAGATTACATATATATAAATCCGAAACCGGTAGGATAACATCATTATTGGTTAAATCACAACAAATAAATTCTAAAACATCCAATAAACATGAATAACGAATTTTAACCGCTTCCAGATACTTTCCGTTCACATCTATGCAATATATCTTTTTCATGACTGCATTGTTTATTATATCAAGACCATTACCACCCGCGATGCCAAGTATGGAAACTGTTGTAGAATTATAATCAGTAAGCTGTTCTTCAGTAATTTTATTTAAAGTTTGCAATTGATAAACAGCAGCAGTCGACATATGTTTTTCATAAGTATTTAAATCGATCTTCTCCCATGGGTGAACCATTTTTATCACCTCTTTATTTTCAACTAATCCACTTTTTTTAACGAATGTGCATAACATGTATTTTTGTATCGGAGGAATCAGGGGGATATGCGGTTCTTTTGATTCACCGGGAAGGGCAATCGACTGCGCTCATGATTATTGGTTTTCTTTATAAAGTATCTATATAAATATACATAAAGATAATTTTAGTTTAATAGATACATCCCTAAAATATGGAATTAAATATCGTTTATAGACTCCATCTTTTCATTCATTTCAAGCTCATATAATCCGAATATGAAATTTGGGGACTGTCCATATAAACCTGTATCATCATCAGCAAAAGAAGCACCTGTTGCCGAATTATAAAATGCTCTTAATGCTTCTTTTTCACTCACCTTATATTTATCAATAATCAAGTTTATTATAACAGGTAGAATCGCTGCTCTTGTTATATAGTGTTTCATTTTCTCAACTCCTAACAATATAGCTTTTGATAAATGTCAACGATTGTAATGCTTTTTCTGTGCAAAAGGCAATCTGGTTATTAATTTTTTCAAATTTTAGGCGTTCCATAGCATCTTCTTTTCGCATAATATCTTGCATAACAAAAGAGATTGTTTCGCCTACATTATCATTTGCAATCTTGCCAATTACAATATCGAAACCATGAATAAAATTGATATTGCTTCTACAATTTATAACCAAATCTAGCCATTTCATGGAAGTACCTTCAAAAGCTTTTATTCTAAGATTGTTGATATTATTATCCCATTCGTAAATATTAACTACGGGTACACAAGATTTATCCGGTTTTCTGTTTTCAATTTTTGCTTTGCGAACAGCCCAACGTTCGGATTGTTCTCTAATATCAGTTGTGTAAAACGCAAATCCAAAGTCCCGTCCTATCTCTCGTTTTATGATTTCCGGTTTTTTTATTTCCAATATAGAACCGTGGTAAACAATCATTGCATCCTACCTCCGAGATATTCATCAAAAAACTGCATTAAATATTCCATTCCCATTCCATGTAAATCTTCATAATCGCTGTCAAGTAGCTCAAGTAAGCCTTCATTATCAAATAAAGTGTAAACCTCGTTACTAGGTTTGCCGATGTGATTACTATAATTCTCTATACAAAACACTTTAAACGACAATTTACTCATGTATCAAACCTCCAATTATTTATTTGATAAGCAATAATATAAAATATGATTAAGCTAATTAAGCTCCACAAACAAATATTACCATAAATCACACCGTAAGTACACTTAAAACAAAAATTCCATTAAGAAATAAACGTTACATACAGAAGTTTGCTCCCACAACCCTACTGTCAAGCCTATAATCACCTTCTTTAGTGCACAACATTAGTATAATAGAATCTTTAAAGATAACAGCTTTTATAAATTTTTCATTAACTAAAGCGTTACATGATTTCAAAATATAGGAATGAGCTTGATATGATAAATTAACCTGAAAATCCGGTATTAAAAAGTAAGACAACTATCTTCTGCAAAGATTTTATTTAGGTCTTGTTCCATCATGGTATAAATTCAAAGATTCAATGTAATTTTCATCGATATCTGTAATTTTTTAGATTGAAAAATAAGATTAAAAGGAGAAATTAAAAAAAATTGAAAAATTTGAAAAAAATTTCTATTAAAAAAGGCAAAAAAGTATTTGACAAACATTAAAAGTTATAGTACTATAAGAAAAATTTTAAAAAGTTAAACTGTTGATTGAGAAGAGTACATGCTTTAAATTGTTTTAAAGAGAGTTGCTGCCGGTGGAAATGCAATAAACGATAAAGTATGGAATGGACTCATAAAGGTGGTAGGAAAAGTCTTTGACTTAGTAATGCCCAACGGGATTTCCACCCGTTATCAAGGGAATACGTATGATAGTACGGAAATTGAGTGGATGCATTCGCATCAAATTAGGTGGTACCGCAGAAGAAATATAAGCTTTTGTCCTATGTTATAGGATAAGAGCTTTTTTTATTGCTTATAGAATGAAAGAAAATATTAAATAAATACCGGGAGGCGGGTTACATGAAAAAAGGAAGGTTTGGAAACTACGGCGGGCAATACATACCGGAGATTTTGATGAACGCGGTTCAAGAGCTTGAAGCGTCATACGAGTACTATAAGAATGATGCGGATTTTCAGAACGAACTTAACGGACTATTAAAAAAATATGCCGGTAGGCCGTCCCTATTGTATTATGCCGAAAAGATGACAAAAGATCTTGGCGGAGCAAAAATATATTTAAAACGAGAGGACTTAAATCACACAGGTTCCCATAAAATTAACAATGTTTTAGGCCAGGTACTTCTTGGCAAAAAAATGGGAAAGACAAGGGTTATCGCGGAAACAGGAGCAGGACAGCATGGTGTCGCAACTGCGACCGCAGCCGCTCTTATGGGTATGGAATGCCACATTTTCATGGGTAAAGAAGACACCGAGCGGCAGGCGTTAAACGTGTTTCGTATGGAACTTTTAGGTGCTAAAGTTCATCCGGTCACAAGCGGAACTATGACACTCAAAGATGCGGTAAATGAAACCATGCGCGAATGGACTTCTCGTATGGATGATACCATGTATGTGTTAGGTTCGGTTATGGGCCCTCACCCATTTCCCACAATCGTGCGAGATTTTCAAAAAATCATAGGTGAAGAAATCAAAGCGCAGTTAAAAGAGGAAGAAGGAAGACTTCCCGATGTCGTCATCGCTTGTGTGGGCGGCGGAAGCAATGCCATAGGCGCTTTTTACGAATTCATAAAGGATCCGTCTGTAAAACTAATCGGCTGTGAAGCCGCAGGCCTTGGTGTGAACACTGTCAAAAACGCAGCAACCATTACAACCGGCACAGTAGGTATCTTCCATGGTATGAAATCTTACTTCTGCCAGGATCAATACGGACAGATTGCTCCGGTTTACTCCATCTCAGCAGGTCTTGACTACCCGGGAGTTGGGCCGGAACACGCGGAGCTCTTCGACACAGGAAGAGCACAATACGTTGCAATTACCGACGACCAAGCTGTGAACGCATTCGAATACCTGTCACGCATGGAGGGAATCATTCCTGCAATCGAAAGCTCCCATGCCGTTGCATATGCTTTGGAGCTGGCGCCTAAAATGGAGAAAGACCGGATAATCGTTATAAACGTATCAGGACGAGGTGATAAGGATGTAGCGGCAATTGCAAGATATAGGGGGGTAAATCTTTATGAGTAGAATTCAAAAAGCCTTTGAAAACAAAAAGGCGTTAATCGCATTTGTAACAGGCGGCTATCCTGATATAGAAACCACAGAAAGATTGGTTCCCGCCATGGCCGCGGCAGGCGCCGACCTGATCGAAATCGGTATTCCGTTTTCCGATCCCGTTGCCGAAGGTACTGTTATTCAAGAAGCAGACGAGTGTGCATTAAAAGGCGGATGCACCACTGACAAGTTATTTGACATGATCACCCGTATTCGTGAAAAAACGGATATTCCATTGCTGTTTATGACTTATATCAATCCTATTTATGTCTACGGCAAGGAAAGATTTTTAAGCAAATGTGCAAAATGTGGCATTGACGGCATTATCGTTCCGGATATGCCGTTTGAGGAAAAAGACGAATTAGCGGAAGCCTGCGAGATTCATGGAATTGATTCCATATCATTAATCGCTCCTACCTCGGAAGAAAGAATAACTATGATAGCAAAAGAAGCTAAAGGATTCATCTATTGCGTATCTTCCCTTGGTGTTACCGGGGTGCGGACCGATATTAAAACGGATATCGGGGATATAGTACAAAAAATTCGTGAAGTCACTGATGTTCCGTGTGCAATAGGCTTCGGCATTTCCACACCCGAACAGGCCGGCAGTTTTTCAAAGCTATCCGACGGAGTAATTGTCGGATCCGCCATTATAAAGTTAATCTCACAATCAGGAAACAAAAGCGTTAACGTTGTTGCCGAATACATCCGTAAGATGAGAAAAGGCATTGACGATACATTATAAATAAATTAATAAGGAGGGCATTGATATGTACAAAAACATATTAAGCAAAGCGACAACCAATCAGGAATTGTCTAAACAAGAGATTTTCGAACTTATAAGAGCCATCAATAATGATGAAGTCAGCGACGTTCAGATAGCGGGTTTTCAAGTTGCACTATTGATGAAGGGTGCTTCGTTGAAGGAAATGTCTTATATCGCAAAAGCAATGCGAGAAAACTGTGTTCCGTTAAAGCCCAATGTCAAAGAAGATATGATGGACACCTGTGGAACCGGCGGCGGCTTGAGCACATTTAATATTTCCACAGCAACCGCTATTGTTGCCGCGGCGGCGGGAATTCCTATCGCCAAGCATGGCAGCCGTTCCATTTCCAGCCTATCCGGCAGTGCTGATGTGCTGGAGGCTTTAGGGGTTAATATAAACCTTACACCCGCTCAAGCCGAAAAGCTTATTGAAGACATAGGAATCGCGTTCATTTACGCACCTTTGTTCCATCCGGTAATGTGCAAAGTTCTGCCTGCCGAATCGGACCTTGGTATCAAAACCATTTTTTATACCATCATCGGTCCGTTGATCAACCCTGCTTTTGCACCTAGACACATTCTTGGCGTTTACAAGCCTGAGCTTCTTGATACCGTAGCTTATGTGGCCAAAGAACTCGGATACACGAATGCCATGTTTGTGCACGGCTTAGACGGTATGGATGAAATCTCTCTGCTTGGCACAACCAGAATCAATGAGCTAAAAGATGGTAATATCACAACTTATGAAATCCAACCTGAAGATTTTGGCATCAGTCGCTGTACACTCGAAGAGATTAAAACAGGCACTCCCGAAGAAAACGCAAAAACAATACGTGGTGTCTTCTCAGGTGAAATAACAGGTCCAAGAAGAAATGCAATCATTTTAAATGCCGCAGGAGCATTAAAAGTAGGCGGCAAAGTTGATAATTTTAAAGATGGTATTGCCCTTGCCGGTCAATTGATAGACAGTGGGGCAGCGGCAGAAAAACTCAATAGTCTATGTAAATTGTCAAATTCGTTTATGGAGTAAATAATGAATACAAAATTTTCCGATGCATTGATTGCAAGAAAAAATGCGGGATTCATCCCTGTCATTCCCGATATAAAGTGCATATCCCCAAAAGAAGGTGATCTTTTACAGGGAAGAAATCCTGTGGATGTGGCAAAACGATTGACCGAAACAGGTGCTCCCGCATTGTCTGTTGTAACCGAAGAAAAAAACTTTGGCGGTTCAATAAAGCTTCTACAACAAGTTGTAAACGAAACCAAACTTCCCGTGCTTCGAAAAGATTTTATCACTAACACAGAAGATCTTAAGATAACAAAAGAATCAGGCGCGGATGCTGTATTGCTCATATGTGCAAAACAACCGCTTCCGTTACTGATGAAACTGTATGAACAAGCGATAATAATTGGACTCCAGCCGCTAGTTGAGGCTCATAGCAAAGAAGAATTAATAATAGCCGGTAAAATCGGCGCAAAGCTTGTGGGTATAAACAATCGTAATATTTTAAAACTTGAAAAAGACGACGGAAACATCTCCGCCACAAAATCATTGGCAGAGTATAAACCAAAAGATGCCATATTAATATCCGAAAGCTCAATTAAAACACCTTCACAAGTGCAAGATGCCGTTCGAGCCGGTGCTAGCGCGGTATTAGTGGGTACGGCAATTTGGCAAGCGAAAAATATGGAAAAGTTCTATTTGGCACTTAGCAAAGGGATGGAGGATCTTTCTTGATGGATGAAATCAATGTGAAAATATGCGGATTAAAACATGAAAACGACGTACGATTGTGCATGGATTTAGGTGTTAATATTCTTGGTTTTGTTACGGAATATCCCATACAGGTACCTTGGAATTTAACCCGTAAAGAGACGTTGCCGTTATTAAAAATGGTCAAACCTCCCTTTAGAAGCTGCATTGTTACCGGCGGACCTTGCGAAAAAATAATCGATCTTGCAACTTATTTGCGCCCTGATATAGTGCAGCTTCATTATAAGGAAACATTGGAAGATACAAAAATCATCTGTGATTCCCTGCAAAAATTGAACATTGATGTTATCAAAACCGTGCCTCCGAAAATCGAGGACCGTATATCACAATTTAATACTTCTGACATTGAAATAATCGTTGAAAAGCTGTGTAAATGCGGTGTTTACGGGTTGCTTGCGGATTCCCGCACTCCATCGAATGCTTCTTTAAAGGGTTGCGAAACGGATCTTGATTTTTGCAAACAAATATTAAAATTTTCTTCAAAGCCTGTCATAATTGCAGGCGGCATAAATGCAGAGAATGTCATAAATATACTAAAGAATACAGGGGCGAAATTTATTGATGTCATGACGGGAGTAGAAAGTATTCCGGGTGAAAAAGATATAAAAAAGCTATCCGCCCTTTTAACTGAATCAAGGGGGCGGCAGACAGTGTGAAAACGATTAAATGTAACATTGACTTTTAGAAAAGTGGTGGTACAACGCTAAAATGCCTTAATTATTG
>CAZJOD010000067.1:4763-18506 GCA_964547525.1 uncultured Clostridiaceae bacterium | reverse complement strand
TGGATATATGACGATCCACAAATATATATAATTAAATTTACCGACAATAACGGTGAATTGATCGTTAATGATATGAATTACATAGACGGCGGCGAATACTTAACAGGACAATATTATCCGGGGTTCGCCCGAGCCGATATAAATAAAGACGGTTATGACGAATTCATATTGATCAGACACGGCGGTATAAGCATATATGACGCTAAAACCTTTTCCTCGCAAAAAGGTGCCGGAATAAAACCTGTTTCCAGGCTGGATTATATACCTGAAGGCGCGGATAACGGACGTTTTTACGGATACTTTAAAATGATCGATGTGACCGGAGACGGGATACCGGACGGAGTGATATTAGCTGACGGAGTGTCCATGCATGTGGGTGTAATGCAGGTTACTGAAAATTCTATAAAAAAAATATGGGATAAATATTACGGTTACTCAGGAAAAAGCGATGCTCAAGGTAAAAGTGTTATTATGCGGGTTGTTAATGACGGGCTTATAAATGCGAAAGGTGACGACCGAAAATTTCTAACATACGGAATTTTTGAGTATACCGACGGTTCGGCGACAGGAACATGGAATTTTAAGATTATTAACGCAACAAACTTGAATGATCCTGGAAATATTGAATTAAAAGGATACTACTTGTGGGGTGTCGAAGATATCGGATCAGGTAATCCGTTGTTTTTCTTATCAAAAGAAAATGTTGCAAATCCCGGGGAGCCTTCGGAGTATGAAATATATTCTTTTGACGACCATGGAAGCTTTATAAAAATCGCCGATATATCACGGACACTACCTAAAAAATTAATCCATATGCCCGGTAATGTTAGTCCTGCAAGTTATTCCGGGGAATACAGACTTTATACGGTTGATGTAAATAATGACGGAGTTATGGAATTACTTACATATAAAAATGGAACATATGAAGTCATAAGCATATCAAAAACAAAAGAGATCTCTGTTTTGTGTTCGTTTAAAGCACCCGGTCGAGTTTATGCGGATTTTAAGGATATAGATAATAATGTTTTATTTATTGCTGACGACGGTAAAGGAAAAATGTCATGTGTTGATTTAAACGGTAATATATTATGGGAATATCGCTGCGGAGGTCCGGTCAATGCTTCGGCACTTATAGGGAATGTTACGGGAGACGATAAGAATTCTTTGGTTTTAGCAGTAGACGGAGTGATAAATATTTATAGTATGCAAAAAGGCGGTCCCTACAGCTTAAAAAGCTCAATTCCCGGAATCGATCCGATTTTAGTGGATATGAACAACGATGGTACAAATGAAATTATTGTAAAATCAACAAAGGGAGGTAAACCCGGTTTTAGCGTGTTAAACGCTTCGGGTATCGAGCTTTGGTCTTATTATGTGGATAAAGATCAAAACGGACAATCTTTAGGTTTTACAGCTCTAAGAGATATAGCGGTTGGTGATGTTACCGGTGACGGAACAATTGATGTTGTTTTAGGTCTTCAGAATACATATCCCTTAGGAAGGACTGCTATCATAGACGGAGCGACACATGAATTGATTTACATAACTCCGGCTACCGTGCAAATAGGGTATGTCCATGCAGGAGGAGGTATCGTTGATCGAGCCACTTTGGCGCAGCCCGGAAGATATGCTTTGGCGGATATCGATAAAGACGGTAAAGATGAAATATATTTTGTTTCGTTGGAAGCTTTTATGCGGATCACCATGACAGACGATAAAAAATTCAAGCTGGACACTTATGTCGCACAGATAAATGCCGATAAGTGCCGTATATATTATTCCACTCCCTACATATTTGATATGAACGGTAACGATACAAAAGATTTTATATTCGGTGCGGGTTTTAACAGTGTTTCGGTTTTTCCCGGCAATATGAAGCTGTCGTTTGTAACGCCGAAGTCATTCCCTTTATGGGATTTGGTAGTAAGTAATAATAACGAATTAATGTATCGACAACAAGGAATAGCACCCATAGAAATAAAAGGTAGTATTTATGCTGCGGTAGGAATTCAATATGCATCAGGAGAGCAGGATGAAAAAGGAACCTTTGTGGCATATGACGGTAAAACCGGATCTGTTTTGTGGAGATACGATTTAAAGAAAAATTTCGGTGGTTCCAATGTTTTAACCGATAATATCTTATCATGTGACATTGACAATGACGGTAAAGTCGAATTTATTGTCTCTACAAATACAGGATATGTTATCGCTTTAAGAAGTGATAAAGATTTACCTGTGGCAAACGACAGAGTGCTATGGAGCGTTAATGTAGGAGCGGCCGTATCAAACATTGCAATAGGGGACGTTTTTAACGACAGCAAAAGTGATATTGTTATAACCGCTCATGACGGATTTATCCACGTTATATCCGGGTCGGATGAAGTTTTAAATAAAAAGAATGAAAATGGTTTTGAAAAAAATAATAGAAAATTTCCGGTATACGGTGTAATAATATTTGTAATTTTATTATCCCTAACATTAACCGTTGTATTTTATTTAACAAAGAGAAAGCACAAAAAAAAGAAAAATTAAAATATACTCCTCATAAAATAAACAGTAATAGTTTAACCGCTTAAAATTTATTAAGCGGCTTTTTTTTATTTTTTTTTCGGATTATGTATCTTTAAAATTGGCAATAATTTTTAAAGATATCTTTTTTTATATTAGTTAAACAAAACAGCGAAGCTTTTATATTTATTACAGTATCATGTGTAAGATACAAATTTTGTTATTGCAATGGGAAAGGGTAAAGCAGGTTATAATGTTAACTACCGATAAAAATAAAAAAGAAGCAAAACAACAACCTTTACAAAACGATACAAAACCACTAACAATATCATTGGATGATAATGTTAACATGTTTAAGTCCATTTTGCACAGCGACGATACGATTATATACCGTGAGATAAAAAATTCGAATTCCAACCGATTCAGATCCTGCCTTATATACATGGACGGTATGATAAATGTAGAAAAAATGAATGACAATATAATTCAACCTATTTTAGATGCAGAATTTCCCGAACATGAATCGGACACAATACCTGAATTTTTGCAGTATAAAGTTATAAGCGCTAATAAAATTGAAAGATGTCAAGATATTGATGAGCTTTTACTATCTGTGTTCAATGGAGATTCAATTCTTTTAACAGACGGATATGCCGAAGCCTTGATTATAAAAAGCAAAGGGTTTTCAGTTAGAGCGATAGTCGAACCTGACTATGAAAAAGTTTTGGAAGGCCCCAGAGAAGGTTTTATCGAAGCTATTATACCTAATCTTTCTATGATCAGAAGAAAACTAAAAACTTCGGATCTAAAATTTAAATTTAAAAAAATTGGTGTCAGATCAAACACCAAAATATGTATATGTTACCTGGAATCGTTGGCTAATGACAAGATTTTAAAGGAATTGGAGTATAGGTTGGATAAAATCAATATAGACGGGATATTAGATACCGGATACATTGAAGAATTAGTGATGGACTCACCCTTATCTCCCTTCAAAACAGTAGGCGGCACTGAAAGACCGGATGTAGTGGCGGCAAAGCTTTTAGAAGGCCGAATTGCAGTGGTGGTTGACGGAACACCTGTAGTTTTAACTGTTCCGTTTATTTATATGGAACATTTTCAAACACCTGAAGATTATTATATAAACTACTTTTTTGCATCTTTTAACAGAATGCTAAGGTTAATAAGTGAGTTTCTTACTATCAGTGCTCCTGCAATATATGTGGCACTTACAACGTATCACCATGAAATGTTACCCACGCCTTTGCTTTTAAGTATTTATGCGGCAAGGCAAGGGGTTCCGTTCCCAACAATAGTAGAAATAATAATATTGTTGTTTGCATTTGAAGTTGTGAGAGAATCAAGTACCAGAATGCCCACAGGCATGGGTCAGTCTATCAGTATAGTAGGAACACTTATTTTAGGTCAAGCTGCGGTGGATGCAAATTTTTTCAGTGCTCCTGTGGTTATAGTTACTGCTATAACAGGTATCTCAGGACTCATACTAACGAAATTAAAAGGATCTCATATAATAATGAGGGTCATATTATTGTTTCTTGCAACAATCTTGGGATTATACGGGTATGTTTTAGGCATCATAGGTCTTTTTATACAATTATTCAGTATGCGTTCGTTTGGCATTCCATATATGACAAATATCGGCTCACTTAATGCATCCGATCTGAAAGATGCCGGAGTCCGTGCTCCTTGGTGGTATATGGCTTACCGCCCAAAACTTATTGGTGCGAAAAATGCAATCAGGCAATCTGTATTAAAAACGAAAAGGAAATAAAGAAATGAGAAAATTAATAAAAATTTTTTTTTCGGTTTACTGCTTAATTTTTTGTTTTACTATGTCAGGCTGCTGGAATTATAGAGAAATTGAAGACTTTGCAATAGTTACCGGTATTGCTGTGGATAAGATAAGCAACGGTTATTTGGTGACAACTGAAATTATTAATATTGGGGGAGGAAAAAATGCTGTTATAGAAACCATTACAATAAGCTCTGAAGGAATCACTATATTTGATGCTGTCAGAAATGGTATAAAAGTAACAGGTAAAAAGCTTTATCACAGTCATTCAAAAGTTTTTATTATAAGCGAGGAAATAGCTAAAGAAGGTGTAGTTCCGGTACTGGATTGGTTTGGAAGGGATGCCGAACCTAGGTATGATATCAATTTATTGGTGGCGAAAGGAAAAACAGCTAAAGATATATTGGAGCAAAAAGCTTACACCGAAGACGTTCTTTCTTTTGAATTAAATGATATGATCGATGCACAAAAAAGACTTGCAGTTTCTCCTGATATAAAACAATGGAATTTTTTAAACGATTTATCCGGAAAAGGAATAGCGGCGATTTTACCTGTTGTATCTTTAGATATATATGATAAAAAAACGGTTGTTAAAATAGAAGGCACAGGCATCTTTAAGAAAGATAAAATGATAGGATACTTAGATGGCGACGAAACAAAAATGCTACTATTCATTAGAAATAAAATTGAAGGCGGCCTGCTTATAGCAAAAATTAATGAAGATAAGGTAGAGACTAACATTTCATTAGAAATATTTAAAAACAAAACAACCCTGAAACCGCTATTGAAAACCGGCAGTATAGTAATGGAAATAACTACCGAGACTGAAGTTGCAATTGGTGAAAACGGTAGTACTATAAATTATATAGATGAAGAGGGAAGAGAAAAATTAAAACGTATATTTGAAGAAATGATGGAAGAAGATATAAAAAAATTAATAAAAAAAGTGCAAAAAGAATATAGAAGTGATATTTTTGGGTTTGGTCGTACGCTAAGAATAAATAAGCCTTATTATTGGAAGCAAGTAGAGAATCGTTGGGATGAAATATTTCCGATTATCGAGGTAAATGTAAACTCTACCGTTACAATACGAAACAGTGCTTATCAGTCAAAACCAATAAAAGTGGGTGATTAAAATTGTTAGCATTGCTTTTATGTACCTTGCTTTTCAGCATATTTATTTTTATTGACTTAATTCCAATTATTAAAAGTAAAAATCGAAAGCTGTTAATAGTCTATTTGGTATTTTTTATCACTGCTTATATTTTGATGACTCTTTATCATTTGGGCGTTGATCTGCCAAGCCCGTCCGACCCCATAAAAAATATTGTGTCGTTTATCACCGGGACATAGAAAGGGTATGTAGAAAAATATGCATTTGAATAGGGAAACAATATCCGACAGGCAAGGGATAGCCGTATTGGCATTGTTTATAATGGGAAGCACTTTGGTTATGGGAGCCGGTGCAGGAGTTCAACAAAACGGATGGATTGCAGTATTGATGGCTACATTGTTGGCAATTCCCACGTATACAGTTTATTCTCGATTATTGTCTCTATATCCGGGCAAAGGATTGTATGAGATACTCTATGATGTTCTTGGAAAAGCGGGTGGTAAGATTGCATCGTTGTTTTTCATATGGTACTCTATTCATCTTGGCAGCTTGGTATTTCGTGATTTTTGGGAATTTATAAAGGTAGCTCAATTGCCTGAAACACCCGGATATGTATCGGTTATTCTTATTGGCCTAGTATGCATATGGGCGGTGAAAGAAGGTATTGAAGTTTTAGGAAGGTGGTCTAAATTCTCCATTATTTTTCTTATTACTATAGTAACTGTTATTTCAATATTGTCTGTAACAAACGCGGACATAGATAACCTGCGTCCGTTGCTATATATGGGAATTAAGCCTATTCTAAAAAACACCTTTTATATTTTTACTTTTCCTTTTGCCGAAACTGTAGTGTTTATGGCATGCTTTTATTACACAAAGGGAAGAAATAATCCTTATAAAGTGTATTATCGTGGTTTGGCGACAGGTGCATTTTTTATATTATTAATATCTATAAGAAATATTGCAGTATTAGGAACGGATTTTGCAGAACAATTATACTTTGTATCCTATACAGTTATTAGTCTTGTAAACATCGGTGATTTTATTCAACGAATAGAAGCAAGTGTTGCGGTTGTTTTTTTGCTTGCAGGACTTGTTAAAATAAGTATATGTTTGCTTTCGGCTTCTATTGGGATAGACAGATTATTTAATTTAGGTAATTACAGACAGATTGTCGCTCCTATAGGACTTCTGACTATGGTCACTTCGTGCTTTTTATTTAAAAGTACTATGGAATTGTTTGAGTGGACAGCAGATGTATATAAATATTACGCATTGCCGTTTCAAGTGATATTACCTTTGGGAATTTGGATTACAGCCGAAATAAAAACAAAAAGAAAAAAACAGATTAAACAGTAAATACCGTATACCAATAATTACAAAAGAGCAAACAATTTTTAATTTTATAATCAATCTGATTCTCATGCAGGATTTAGGTTTCTATTTTTTGAATATTTTGGCTGTGGCTGTAAGCTGCTGCATATTATTATTATTCCGTTGCCTTTTCCGATCTTATTTTGGTGGCCAAAATGAAGTTTACTATTGCAATAAAAAACGCTCCCACAAAAACATACTGATAACCGAACATCTGCCATACATATCCTCCTAAAGCCGGTATGGTCATGGAAATCAAGTGATCCAGGCTTATACCGGTTGAGATTGTAGGAAGCACATCATCTTGGTTTTCTGCAATTTTTTTAATATAAGTGGAACGGGCATTACCTGCGTATACAAGCATTCTATCCAATACACATCCCGCTATAACAACATATAAAATGACACTTGATGTGTTCTTTACAAATATATATGCGGTGCAGGCCAGTGCCAATACAAAGGCTTCCGAAGCTAAAACGGTCTTTTCGCCGAATTTATCAATTGCCGCCCCTATCATAGGGTAAACGACTATTCCCAAAGCGGTGCTTGCCATTCCTATAAGCAGCATATTATCGGCTGTTCTGTCAAAAATCCTAATTAAAAGCCAAGGTACAAATGTAATGGATATCTGCTTTCTTGCTCCGTTAAATATGCACATTATGTAATAAAGAGTATATCTTTTCTTAAAAACAAGCTTCATTTTTTGCTTTTCAACGGGTTTTCCCAGCTTTAAGCGTGACAAAAATAAAACCGCAAGCAACAGTGAAGCCGAACAAATAACAAAGGTGATGGTATAATTAAACGAAAACCTTCTAAATCCCAAATATATAAGGCTTCCTCCAACTAACCCCGCAAAAGTGTATATCATGTCAAATCGACCCAGTTGACTTCCTGTTTTCCCGTCCTTGGCTAAAGACATACCTATCTCGGCTTTTACCGGCATCCATATGTGGGTACCGGTATTGAAAATGAAAAGCCATATTATCATTATGTTGTATGAAGGTGTTAAAAATCCCAGACCCAAAAGCCCGGTCACTCCTAAAAGTCCTGCTATGACACCCATTTTGGAACTACCTAAGAAAAATAATATTCCTGATATAAATATCAATAACATTCCCGGGAGTTCCCTTGGAAATTCAAGCCAACCTCTTTGTATGGACGAGATACCGAAAGAATCGTAGTAATTACTGATTATATTCTCTACGGTGGCAAAGGCAAACCCTATAAACGCGGTAGCTACAGCAAAATATAAAATATTTTTCTTTCTTAGTGCGGATACCGCATCGCTTTCTTTGTACGTATCGTCAAATTCAACCACATTAAGTTCCACCTTATACATTATGTATTTATTCACAAACATTTTAGATTATACCACTGAATAATTCATACATCAATATTAACTTGCTCCTTAAAAATTGTATCATATATACCATTACCATTAGCAGATATATAAACTCGTGCATATCCTATTGTATGGAATATTAAAAATAGGGGGTATGCCGAACCTATGTGTGATATCGGCCAAATAAAACCTAATGTTTTGGAGGATATAAGAAAAAAAGACGGGATACAAAAGCTCAGAGGTTATTTTGTACAAACCTGTAAGGCGAATCCGAGAGAAGCAATAAATTTGATCAACGATCCGAATTTACATTTTGCCACACTATATCTTTTGGAAAACGAAACTATTCAGAACGGAGTATATAACGATTTAAACGTTCGGAATAAAAACACTGTAAAAATCATCAGGCTACTGAGGGAAAAAAACTATTCCAAGATAGAAAGCTTATTACCTGAGTATGATCAGGTTATACATGCCTGTTTGAAATGGATTGTAGAAACAGGCTATGAGGATGACGGCTTAGATGATGACTATGATGAAATTATAGACTTGAGTGTTATATTAATGGTAAAGACTTATAAAGATCCGTCGGTGGTTCCTTTACTTACCAATATGATGTTTGAACGTTATAGAAAAAACAGATATGTATATGATCTGATATGGGCGTTCTTTGAGGTACATCAACCGGAAAACCTGATACTGATTGCAGACAGATTAATGTCAAACAACCCGTATGATGTAAAACTTGCCACTAAACTTTTATCTTTTGTTCCGTGCATGAAAGCCGGAGTTGCTGTAAGTAGAACAAGGCTTCATTCCGAATGTGTAAGGTGGTTAAAAGAAAACGCCGCGTACCTGGACTATACCGGTGAAACCTTTCAACAAGCCAACCAACCTTTACCGTATAAAGTATCTTATGAATCCAAATACCTGCACAAACCGAAAAAAGACGAAGAAGCTTTTAAAGTGGATACTTTGAAAGATGACGAGGTTAAGATTATTAAGGATTTCGGAAAACTGAATAATTCCGGAAAGGTGATGTTGTCGGAATACTCAAATGCATTGTTCGAAAAAGACAATAAAGCTTGGAGAGAGTGGATACATTATCCGCTTGACAAACAGCTGCAAATCGCCAGAAGAAGAATGCGGGGTGGATTGCTATAATTACAATTAACGGAAGAAGAGCTTCAGCGGAATCCGTATTAAGCCAACTGCCTTCGGATGACATTCAGATAAATGCCGCTAAAATAATGTTGAACAGTACTGCAAATTATGCATTTAAATCTATCGATGAATTGAAATTCGAGTTGCAGGTGCGCAGTAATATTGTGAGAGCTTCAACACAGTTAAATAACAGCAGATTCACATTTGCGGTGTTTCGTAAATCCAGATGTAATGAAAAGTTTTGGGACAGAACTCCCGATGGGGGATTTAGGGTTAAAAGCGGCGTAAAACCCAGTGACGCCATAAAAAATATTTATCAAGAAGGTCATAAATATGCAACAGAGTGTTCCACCGCTATAGTAATAGTATTTTATAAAGCGTTGGTTGACATTTTATCCGAATCATTGTTTAACAGATTATTTCCAAATACATATCTTATGAATTGGCAATATATCGACAGTGATTTGGGTATTAGAAACTATAATGAAACGGATAAGTATATGCCGGGAAATTGCAGATATTTTAAAAATCCCGATGTTAACCCTTTAACGCCGGAATGGCAGGGAGAAAATGCAATAGATTTTGGTACCGGTATGTATTACGGACATGGTATTGGTATAAAGACAGGAGAACAAATAATAGCCGCTTTGAATCAAAATAGAGTGAGTAATGCGAGAAGATCGGCTTATTTGATGGATTCGTCAACCCAAATGAACTATAAAAGTCTGTATGCAGCCTATACCAGATACGATAGATAGGATATTGAATCAAGGGGACGGTTCCGCTGATTCATTCATCAAGTAATATAGAAAATAAAAAAATGAATCAGCGGAACCGTCCCCTTGATTCTACTAATCAAAATTGCGTATGAAAAAGTTATCCCTTTCCAAAAGGGATTCTATGCTGTCAAACCCCAGACGATGTAATAGCTCAATAACATACGGATTGTCCGCCGGTGTTTCATATGTAGCTTCGTTTGCATACCTGTTTACATGGGCGGTTCCTTCTTCTTTAGGGATTATAGCTTTAGGGCCGCCGACACAACCACCCTTACAACCCATACCTTCTATGAAATTAGCTTTAATCTCACCTCTTAGAAGACTGTTAAGCAACAATTTACAATCCGGTGTGCCATCCCCTTGTGCAGCGATTACGGGTATTTTTCTGTCCGGTTTTAACTTATCCAATGTTGTTTGTACGGCTTTGCTAACTCCGCCGGTTCTTGCATAAATGCGTCCCGCCAAAGAAGAGTGGTCTTTATCGTCTTCTTCCAATAAGGCCGGATTAATTCCTGCGGCATCAAACAGGTCTTTCATTTCTTTAAAGGTCAATACATAGTCGGTGGCATCCTTTATATCTTTTTCCCGGGCTTCGGCTTTTTTTGCTACACACGGACCTATAAAAACCGTAACAGCCTCGGGACGAATCTTTTTTACCGACCTGCCACAAGCGGTCATGGGAGAAACAGAAGGCGGAATATGAGGTACCAGTTGAGAGTAAACTTTTCTGATCATTGCTATCCAGATAGGACAACAGCAACTGGTAAGCATAAAATCTTCGGACTTTTGTATGTGCAGGTCAAATTCCAAAGCTTCTTTTAATGTTAATATATCAGCAAACAAAGCGACTTCTATCATACCGGCAAAACCTAATTTTTTAAATGCCGCTCTAAGTTTTCCGGGAGTTATGTTCTCCTCGAATTGGCCTATAAAAGCCGGTGCTATCATTGCGTAAACCGGAACTTCCTTTTTGTGCAGCAATTCAAATAAAGGTAATATATCTTTCCTATCGGTCAGATTATGATATTTACACTTTTCGATGCAGTCTCCGCATCCGGTACAATTTTCTTTTGAGATGATCATGTTTCCGTTCTTGTCACGCTTTATTGCATCGAAAAAGCACACATTTTCACAATCGTCTTTTTCTTGTTCATTGCAGTGGTCACAATCGGAAATCCTGATGACAGGAGGATATTTTTCCGGATTCAAAAGACAATCCAGATTCCTCCTGTCCACATCAAAAGGTTTTTCGGCCGCCGTAAAAACTTCAAGATTTTTATTGGCGGCGGCGTTTATAACTCGGTTATACAAGGAGTAAAAGTCATCCATTATAAATCACCTCGAAGTATCAATCCAGGTAAATTACAGATACAGGGCAATTTTCTGCAGCCTCCTCAGCCTTTTCTTCGACTTCTTCCGGTACTTCGTCAACATATACTTCGGCCAGATCGTCATCAGCCATACGGAATACTTCCGGGCATATATCCGGACATAAACCACATGATATGCATCCGTCTCTGTCAATTCTAGCTTTCATAAAAAAATTCCTCCTATTATTATAAATCGCAGATATATATAGTATAGCATAACTTGGAATTGCTATACATTTCATGTTTTATTTTTCTTGTTTTTGCAAAGCTTTTTGTAAAGAATTCACTTCAAAAACTTTTTATAAAGTGAGAACATTTTTTACTTTAGAATTTTTTTCTAAGATATGTGGAACATAAAGTGATTTTTTACGTCAAAATATATAAGATTCTACTGCAAAAACTTTATTTTATTGCAGTGAAATCATATAAATGATTTTAAAAAATAATTTTACTGTAGAAGGTTTAATAAAGGGTTAATGAAAGGTGTGCATGATTATGAAGAAAATACTCTGTATAACTTTATGTATAATATTATCTTTGTCATTGTTGACGGGATGTTTGTCAAGTGTAGGAGGATACGAGGACATAAAAGGTGTTAAAAATGGTGATGTTATAGACGGCAATACCCGTTTTGCATTTGAAATGTTCCGGCTGTTAAATTCCGAAGATAATGACAGCAACATATTTATATCTCCTTTGAGTATATCCATGGCATTGACAATGACTTTAAACGGAGCTGCGGGATCGACCGAAGAAGTGATGAAACAGGCGTTGTTTTATTCCGGTTCACAAAGAGATTCAATAAATGCAGGAAGCAAATATTTAAAGGATAGACTAACTTCATTGGATAAAAAGGTTACTTTGAATATTGCCAATTCCATATGGATTAAAGAAGGTTACCCCATTAAACAGGCTTTTAAAGATATAAACAGCCAAATGTTTGACGCGGAGGTTAAAAACCTGGATTTTTCAAAATCGGATTCTGTTAATGTGATAAACGGATGGATAGATAAAGCGACTAAAGGATTAATACCAACTATGCTTGAACCTCCCATCCCGGCTAATGTGGTTATGTATCTTATAAATGCAATATATTTCAAAGGTGAGTGGACGATTCCTTTCGATCCGAAATCTACGTATGACAGACAATTTAATGCTATTGACGGGACTAAACCGGTAAAACCGATGATGGCAAAAACCGGAGAAGTGGATTTTTACAAAACCGATTCCTTTCAGGCTATAAGACTTCCGTATGGTAGCGGTAAAGTATCAATGTATTGCATATTACCGGATGAAACCTCAGACATAGATCGTTTAGTGGATGAGATGAACATTGAAGTTTGGACCGCCTTACGTGAAGGAATGGTAAAACGGGACGAAGCATTTGTACAAATCCCCAAATTTAAAATGGAATATGGAATTAAGGAGCTTAATTCTTCATTGACGGCATTAGGCATGGGAGAAGCTTTCTCGGACAATGCCAATTTTTCCGATATGAGTGACAATAACTTGGCTATAAGTCGTGTTTTGCACAAAGCTGTTATTGAAGTAAATGAAGAAGGTTCAAAAGCTGCAGGAGTCACGGTAGTCGAAATGAGGGAGACTGCCATGCCCGACAGAGTATACTTTACGGCTGACAGACCGTTCTTGTTTGTAATAGCGGATAACGAAGACGGAAGTATTTTGTTCATGGGTAAAATGATTAAATAATATAGGACATATGAACTCCCAATCTATATATATTTTTTAAAAGGGCTGCTGAGCCCTTTTTTTATGTATGACATGCTGCTCAATATAAATTTTATTCTTGTTTTTTATAGTTGTGAAAATTATATATGGTTCAGAAACATCTCCATCGTCCCAATCGTATAAGTCAAACTGGACTGAAAGATTGTTGTTTTTCTTGTAATATCCACCAGTTTTCTGTTATAATATAAGAAATAAGATATAAAAGTGGTGAGAATATGGAACAATCAATTTATAGTATAAATGAAATAAAAACAATACTTTTTCCTATATTTGAAACCGCCCCTGTCTATCGTGCTATTCTGTTTGGTTCATATGCCAAAGGTAGCCCAACCGACAAGAGTGATATAGATATTGTCATAGACAGCAAAGGCGAGCTTTTAAACATAGATTTTTACGGAGTGCTGGAGGATATTACAACACGGCTAGGTAAGCGTATTGATCTTTTTGAGATTACAGAACTAAAGAATAATACCGACATGCAATCCGTAGTAGAAAAGGAGGGAATTGTTTTATATGACCGGCAAGGATAG
>CAZJOD010000067.1:0-4663 GCA_964547525.1 uncultured Clostridiaceae bacterium | reverse complement strand
GATACAAGGAACTTTTTTGAACCGTTTCACGTCTTATTAACTATAACCTGAGTTCTCATATATAATTGTTTTAAAAATCCGCTTATTGGCGGTGTTTACAAAGAAATTTCAGCTCTTTGTAAACCGGCATGGCACAAGTTGCCATGCCGATTCTCTTTATATAACTCAAAAAAGCGAATATCAAAATTTAAAATATTACAAAAAAATAGCTTTTATTATTTTATTGTAATAACTTATTTACTATAAATCTGAGTATTGCAATAGAATTACAGTAGAATCCTATCATATGTTTAAATATTTTTCTTGAAAGATAGTTGAGAAAATGTTAAAATTTTATGCAATAGGTGAAATGGTTGTTAAACACTTGAGTTTTACTTTAGGAATATAATAAATCGTAATAGTTATCAAAACACGGTTACACATATATAATATATAAGGACTTATTTTTAACTTAAAACAGATATTTACCAATGTTTATTAATATAAACCTATGGAGAATAGGAGTAGTTGTGATGAATTTTATAAAAGCTCTTTTTGCAAATCTATCTATACCCGGTTTAATTGTTATATTTGTTTTGTTTATAGTTTTATGTGTAGTTTTGGTGATTATGTATTCGGCTAAAAAGACAAAAGAAAAAGACTTACAATTAGTACTGGAAATAAATAAACGTCTAGATAGTATACATACGGTTGAAGGATTGGAGGGAAAACTCACTTCGGTTTTAGAAACGGTAAAGCTTATCATAGAAGGTGACGGATATTTTTTGTATCTGTATGAGGAAAACCATGAAAGATACAGGCTTGAAAGAGTTTTATACAACAATGAGAGCTCCGACCCCGGACGTGGAACGGCCGAAGTCGGCTACGGAAGATTGACCCCCTATGAAAAAGAGTCTTATGCACCACCTCTTTTCTTTGCAAAAGCCGATATCCCGGATAAAACCGAGTTATTGATGGAAGGAAGATATCCGCTGCTTATCATACCTGTTAAAGGTGAAAAAGGCTTTGTAAGTGTTTATGTCAAAAAAAGATCAACAAAAATAAACAGTCCGATTTTTGATTACATATCCGATAGATTTTCTGTTGCAATGCAATCTATGATCGATTTAAAAGGGATTGAAAGCGGTTTTGCGACAAATGAAGAAGATTCACCTGAGCAAGGTGAAGCATTAAGAATATTAGAATCGGCCTTGCCGGTTGTAGGTGGAAGTGCGGGCTTTTTTATACGGATTGAGAACAATTACTGTGAGTATTTATTAGCCGCAGGATTTAAAAGTGAAACCGTAGAAAATTTAAAAAATGATGAAAAGCTCGGGTCTATGATAGAAGGTTTAGCTGAAGATGACGCACTGGTGGTGTTAGATGATAAAACCGAAGGATTTATAAATATTCCTTCATATTTAAAAGAAGAAGGATACAATTATTTTGCATTATACAAAACAGAACACGGTATAATAACCG
The DNA here is from genome assembly GCA_964547525.1 of uncultured Clostridiaceae bacterium. Lineage (GTDB taxonomy): Bacteria > Bacillota > Clostridia > JAAYHZ01 > JAAYHZ01 > CAZJOD01. Next base: position 3,202 of record CAZJOD010000067.1, on the reverse strand, counting down.
TTTGCTTCAAACAATATCCGGAAGATTCATATTTTAAGGATTACAGGTTAAGAGCTCTGAGATTGTTAATGGCAAAATCCGCAGACCGAGGAAAACAAACCAATACCGAATATATCAAGAAATTAAAAGTAATATCAAATCTTATTGATCAGGAGGAACCTTATTCGGTAGGTTATTCCGAGCTTATGTCCAGATATACTTCTATTTTGACAAAAGAGCTCAATATCGATCCAAAAACTGCGGAGCTTTATCAGCAAGCGGCTTTTTTCAGTAATATAGGAGCCTTAGGTGTACCGGAAAAGGTATTAAGAAAACGAGGCATCTATACCGAAGAAGAATATGAATCAATTAAAAAGCATGCGGATTTTGGAGCGTTTATAGTTGAATTGTTTACAGGTAATAAAGTTATTGTAGATAGTATAAAATATCATCACGAAAGAATGGACGGATTAGGATATCCAGAAGGTAGAAAAGGTGATGAAATACCCGAAGGTGCAAGGATACTTGCTGTGGTACAAAACTTTTTAAGTAAATACAGAGGAAGAAATTACAGATCTCCATTGCCTTTCGGACAAATATTCGACTTTTTAAAAGAGGAATCGGGAAAAGGTCTGGACCCGGTTATGGTTGATGCGTTACTTTATTGGTTTAAAAGAAAACAGGAAAATCCGATTTTTATCGGAAGACCTTTGGGAAGCTGTTGGGAGATGAGGTGTGCATCGGAGGAAATATGCGGTAAGTGTCCCGCATATAAAAGAACAGATAAATATTGCTGGGAATTTGACAACACAAACTGCAAAGAACACGGTAATGTATGTGAGACATGCCCGATATATACCGAATTCATATACAGAAACTCACAAAACACAAAAGAAAGTGAGAGAATTTAACCTATTCAATGAATAATCAAGCTTGTAATGATATAGACAACTTTGTGGTTTATTATGGAATGGGAAACACCGATGTTTTAACATCGTTCGATTTGGCTGTTGTAGAACCTAAAGGGCATAAGCTTGAGGATATATTTAAATTGAAAGAATCGGGTACCTTTGTGATTGCATACATAAGTATTGTTGAAATACACCCGAATGATTTCGATTATAAACTGTTCGAGGAGCATCTTTTAGTTATTAACGGAAAAACCGTAACAAACCCGGCATTTGGTACGGTTTACACTGATCTGACATATAACGGTCGATTGGACTTTTTATACCAAAAAGCAAAAGAGTATTTGACCGAAGGGATATATGACGGACTTTTTTTAGACACTGTAGGTGATTTGGAGAATCCGAAAATTCCGGTTAATTGTATGTACAAACAAATTATCGGGTTGACAGAGTTTATGAAAAGGATAAAAGATGAGTTTCCCGACACTTTTATTATTCAGAATAACGGATTGGAAAAGCTGCTTACATATACAAAAGAATATATAAACGGTATATGTTGGGAGAATCCGGACTTTGAAAATAATAAAGTAAAAAGTTTCAATAAGATTATTATAAATAAACTCAATAATTTAAAAAATCAATTCGGTCTTCAAATCTTTTTATTGACCGAAGAATGTAGAACCGAAAAAAAGGTTAAAAAGATTGCCGATAAAAACGGATTTACATATTATAATGCACCTAAGGATTATATTGAGATAAATAGGATAAATTTTTGAGACCTGATTTTAAATTATAAATGAAATTATATGATTTCTCTGCTATTGCAATAAAATAAAGTTATTGCAGTAGAATTATTTTATAAAATAAGTAAAATATTAATCGGAAGGGGTATTTTGTGAAAAACGGTGACGACAGATTAATAATAAATACTTTCGGGCCTTTTTCAGTTGTAAAAGGCAATGTTAATCTGACAAATAAATATAGGCGCTCAAAAAAACCATGGCTTTTGCTAAAATATCTGATAGCACATAAAGATAGGTTGACAAGCACCGATATTCTAGCTGAAACAATCTGCCCTGAACAAGAACCGGACAATCCCGGTCAATTAATTCACAATCTTGTTTACAGATTAAGAAAAATGTTGGAAGAGGATCTTTCGGTTGATAACCGGTCTTCTGCCGTTATTTTTGAAAACGGAGGGTACAGGTGGAATTCTACCGATTCAAACCTGTTGGACACAGAGCAGTTTGAAGATTTATATAAAAAGGCGATATTTCAATCCACAGTTTCCTCGGATGAGGCTATATTATATTTCAAAAAAGCTTTGGAGTTATATAAAGCTGATTTTTTAGCGGAAAATGTAAGTGAAGAATGGACTCAGTCCTCAAGGGCGTATTATCATAATATATTTTTAAAAGCTGTACATTCGGTTATAAATCTACTTAACCTTGTGGGAAATTATGATGAAATAATTGAAATATGTAAGAGTTCTTTTTTAATAGATTATTATGACACCGATTTACATGTTGAATATTTAAAAGCGTTGTTAGAAAAAGATTATACCAGGCAAGCTTTGACACACTATGAAGAAGCTACCGGAAAGCTATACTTACAAGCGGGAATAGCACCTTCTTCTGAAATGACCGCAATTTACAAAAGCATAAAAAAAGGTAAAAGAAACACTCAATTCAGGATGATTGATATACAAAACGAACTCATTAACAAAAGCACCGGTAAGGGTGCGTTATTGTGTGACATTGATGTATTCAGCCATATATATAACTTAGAAAAAAAGCGGGTTGAAAGACAAAGCTATATGTATAGTAAATCAGATGATAAAACGGCTGATAATCGGCAATCTATATTTTTAATGCTTCTGTCTGTTGTTTATGATGAAACCGACCCTAAGTATCAAGAAGTTCTGGATCGGGAAATGAAACGGATAACCGAAGTTTTGGTAAAAACTTTAAGAAGCAGTGATGTTATATCAAAATGGAGCGCCGGTCAATTCGTACTTTTATTATGTGGCCTTCAAGCGGAGCATACCGAACTGGTATATAAACGAATTGTCGATACATATAATCAAGAATATCCTAAAAGCGGAATTAAGCTGTTAAGAAGCATCGGTAAGTTATAAGGGAAAAATGATAGACTTTGTTTTCACTGTCAGTGACAGGATATAGAATTAACCGTATTTATAAAGTTCCTTTTATAACTATACCTTTTTATAGGATCATTTATCGCAATAGAATAAAGTTTATGTAGAATCATAGATTTTATAATTTATCAAATGTAGATACAAACACTCTCAAAAA
>CAZJOD010000066.1:13865-18659 GCA_964547525.1 uncultured Clostridiaceae bacterium | reverse complement strand
AAACCTCAAAAATGCAGAGATTTAGCGGGTTTTGGGGTTTAGCAATTAACTAATTAATTTATATATTTGAAGGGAGAAGAAATATGAGATTTTTTAAAAATGTCAATAGTGTTTTGAAAAGCAAAGGTGGATTCGGTGTAGCCGAAGTGTTGGGTATAGCCGCGGCATTTATTGTAGCGGCCTTCGTAATGATCCCCGGGTTAAAAGAACTGGCTACAACAATGATGGACGGTTTGAAGGATTGGTTTACGACAACTATAAGCAACAGTATATTTTTAAATTCATAATGTCTGCAAGGATTGTTGTTACCGGTGTTCTTTTGGTCTTTTTGCTTTTGATAACTGTTTTTTTAGTGGAGACCATGATCCCCCTATCTATATTTTCAGATTTTAACGAATACTGTAAAATTGCGTTGATACAAATGGAAGCGGTAGGGGGAATGACTCCTGAAATTTATGATCGATTGACAGAAGACTTAGAATCGCTAAATCTTGTTGATATATATATAGAAGGTACTGAAGATGTAAAATACGGTGAATTCATACGTTTGTATGTAACCGCAGCTATAAAAGGTCAACGGATGGTATCTTTGCTGGAAAGAGCATTACAGTATCAATATATAAGTTATGATAAAACTTCGGTGTCAAGGAGGATAATCAAATGATCACATCAGTCGATAAAAGAGGAACGGCAGGTTTTGTTGCTGTTATGTCAGGGATCGTTTTATTCATACTGTTACCGTTGTTTTGCGTCATAACTCAAAAAAGTATAGTCTATCATAAGAGGATTACGGTACACCGGTGCGTAGATCTGGCGGTTATGGCGGCATATCTGTCAACAGACGGTAAAATTGCCGGCATGGGGAATCAGGTGCTATCGGATGACAAATTTAATGAAATATTTAATTCGGTTTTATGTAAAAATCTTAGCCTGGATAATGAATTTTACAGTTTACCCGATTCTATAGCGACGGGCAAAGTAGAAATTATTATTTTAGAGTATGAGAATGAAAACATACCTGTTCAAATCGGGCGTAAAACCTTAAATCATCCGTATATTCATTGTGAAATCATAGTTCCGATAAAACCTGATTTCTTTATAAATTTAATAACGCAACCAGTATTTTTACATGAAAATATCTATGTCGAGATGCCTTTTGACAAGTAAAAGATGAAAAAGATGAGGCGGTATTTAATTGTGTTTATATCATAAGGGGTTATAATGAAAAAGATTACAATGATAATCATAACATTAATTTTGGCAATAGTTCTAACTGTTATACAAATTAATATAGTAAAAAAAGCTGAAAAGGGTGAAGAACAAATTGAAGCGGTTGTATACTCAGGTACATATGAAAGCGGAACAATGTTAACCGATAATATGCTTAAGGTTATAAAAATACCTAAAAGTATAACACCGTCCGGATTATGTTCACAAGCGACCGAAGTGTTAGGAGGTTATTTATTAAGATCGGTATATGAAGGTGAAATTGTTTTATTACAGACTATTACAAGCGAAGTTCCCGAACAAAACGATATATTGTCCGAAAATCGAGATTCCGAAGGTTCGGTTTTGATCTCTTTAAAGCCGGATCCGGACAAGGCTGTCGCATGGCAGCTAAAACCCGGTCAAAAGGTGAATTTGTTATACACTCCGACACGTACGGGTAACGACTCATTGTCTTTTTTTAAGCTTGAAAATATAAAAGTAGCCGGAATAGCGGACGATACTTTTTCTTTGTTAGATGTTGAAGGAGTTGTTTCGAAAAAGGTAAAGCCGATATATCTTATACTTGATGTTACACCGGAAGAGGCGAAGATGATATCACATGCAAAAATTAACGGCTCCATTGAAATAGTAAGGGTGGATTAATATATTAAATGTTGTGTTATATAGACGGCTTTCGAAAAAAAGTTCAGCTCTTATTCATTTCCTTCAATGATATTGAGCTATATATCTAACTATTTTAATCCGTAAATTTCCTTAATCTCTTCGGCATATTCGTTGTCTTGATTATATACTATCAAAGGTTTATCAATTTTTAATTCTTGCTTACCTAGTTTGACTCCACATATAAGGACCAAATTCGGTTCTTTATTTATATCAGGACATACAAAACGCATTCTTTTCGGTTCAATCTTATTAAGTCTCATGGCTTCAAATATATCAGGTAAACGATGAGGACGGTGAACCATGTAAACCTTACCCTTTTCTTTAAGAAGGTAGTATGCGGCTGACATGATATCAAAAATTGTACATGTCAATTCGTGGCGGGACACCGCTTTGCATTTATCAGGGTTTAAAAGCCCGTTACCGACTTTCATATAGGGGGGATTTGTAACAAGACAGTCAAAAGATTCGTTTTTAAAATATTTCCTAACATCTTTAACATCACATGAAACAAATTTGAAAAAACTTTGAATATTGTTTAATATTACACTACGATTTGCCATTTCTATCATATCATCTTGAATATCAATACCAACAAAACTATTACCTTTATTTTTGCCATACAGTAATATAGGTATTATTCCGGTTCCCGTTCCTATGTCAATTACCGAAGATTGCATAGGGCATTGTACAAAATAGGATAACAAGACCGCATCAATACCAAATTTAAAACCGGCGTTTTTTTGTATTATTTTCAGGTTGTTGATTTGTAAATCGTCTATATTTTCATTTTCTTTTAATATATTATTCATATTGTCAGTCATGAAGACAGTATAGCATATCAGGTAAATGTATGAAAAGTGATTTTTATCTAAAAAAACATGTCCGGGAAAATGAATATTTTGTAAAAAAGGCACATAATTTTATAAAGGTGATGAGATGTTAAATTATATTTGGGCCGCATTAATGATAATAAGTATAATCGTGGGATTTATATCGGGTAAGACGGCGGAAGTGTCGGCAAGTATTTTAGAATCGGCGCAAACCGCTATCAATGTTGTTTTGAGTTTAACAGGTATGATGTGTTTTTGGATGGGTATTTCCGCAATATTGGAAAAGTCTTCGGCTATAAAAGGTTTATCGGAGATAATAGCACCGGTCATAAATATTTTATTTCCAAAACTTCGGAAGGAGGAAAAAGCCAAAGAGAAAATAGTTATGAATATTTGTGCTAATGTCCTTGGTATGGGAAACGCGGCAACTCCTCTAGGATTAGAAGCTATGAAGGAACTGGACCGTATAAACCCTTCCCCGAATGCATCCGAATCAATGAAGTTGTTTATAGTTATAAATACATGCTCGTTTCAATTAATTCCCGGGTCGGTTATTTCTTTAAGGTATGGAGCGGGAGCTACAAATCCGTATGATGTCATTGTCCCTATATGGATAGTATCTTTTTTAACATTAATAACGGGTATTTTATTGTGTAAAATTATAGAATCACAAAGGAGAAACAAAATGGGGTAATAAATAATATGTCCATGTACGTAGTGCCGCTAATACTGTTAACAGCCGTTGCAGTGGGCTTGAGTAAAAGCCTTAAAGTATTCGAGGTTTTCACCCAAGGTGCCGAGATAGGATTGAAAACTGCGATAAAACTGGTTCCCACTTTAGTGGGGTTGATAGTTGCCATAGGTATGTTTAAGGCTTCAGGCGCTATGGAGCTGTTAGTTTACGCCATAAGCCCGGTCTCCGATTTTATAGGACTCCCTGCGGAGATAATGCCGTTGGCAGTTTTAAAACCGATATCGGGAACCGGATCTTTAACACTTGTATCAAACATAATGCGTGAATACGGAGCAGATTCCTTTGTGGGTAAATTGGCATGTGTAATGATGGGATCTACCGAGACCACATTTTATGTTATTGCTGTATACTTTGGTGTTACAAAGGTTAGGAATACCGGTTATCTTATACCTGTTGCACTAACTGCCGATATAGCTTGTGTATTGATATCATTTTTCACTTGCAATTTACTGTTTGGATGAGTTGACAAATTTATCGGATTAAATAGAAATATGATACATACTGATAATAGTAATTAGACGGGTTGGGCTTTAAGCTTAACCTTTTTTTATTATCATAGAAAAACGGATGAATTTTTGTAACATCAATCTGAGCAGCGAATAATATATTATGTAAATTAATCATATTAAGGGGCGATTATATTGTTATCGGCAAGAGAAATGTTAGCTAGAATTATAAGATGCGAAGCGGAAGGCGAAGGTGAAGCCGGCATGAAGGCCGTTGCGACTATATGTATGAACAGAGTTCATGTGGCTTACGGGGAATATCTGCGTATCGGGCAAGGTGACCTGATCAAAGTGTTACAACAACCTTATCAATTCACTTGCATGATGACACGAGTTGCAGGGCAAGATAACCCGCAAAATATTTATAATATGTCTCCTGAACAAATACATTATGATATTGCGGATTGGGCTTTAGCGGGAAATACATATTGGGGTGTAAACGATTGCTTATGGTATTATAATCCTTTTAGTCCGAACTGCGAAACATATTTTCCAAGAAACAGAACCGGGGTGTTTTACACAAGAATTAACGACCATTGCTTTTACAATGCAACACCTTTGTATGCTCAAACCTAGTCTATAAACAATACGCATTTATCATAATATACATAATTTTTTAAAAGGTGTGGTGTAATAATATGCAAGAACAAAGTGACATGATCAAAAAACCGAATCTGCCGGCTGATGAATATTGGATTAACAATAAGAATAATTCATTCAGAAAAGGTAATGTACAGCCTACGGTATCTCCGACTGCAGGTCCCGTACCAAACACAGGTGTTCTACCGGGAGGTCCTGTACCGAATATAGG
>CAZJOD010000066.1:0-13765 GCA_964547525.1 uncultured Clostridiaceae bacterium | reverse complement strand
GTTATTCCTCCTTCAACCCGGCCTGATATAGGCACTATGCCTATGGGTGTACCTCCTAGAGCAAAAACCGGCCCGGTTGTATCAAATAATATGATGCACGGTGGTATGGCAGCAGGATTAAGTCCTTCGATTACCGTACCCATGCCGGGTATGATACCGGCAAGTCCTCAACCTAGCGGCAGCTTGCCTCCGGGATCTTATATGACCGCAGATATGATGGATATGCAAGGAGTAGGTACAGGCCAATTACAAGCTAGATGTGGTGTGATAACTGATATCGGATACACCCAAGGTTTCTTGAGAACTCAAATTGGTAAAAATGTAAAAATCGAATTTCTTATCGGAACCAATATGTTTATAGATAGAGAAGGTATTTTGGTCGATGTAGGAATCGATTACCTTATAATTAATGAGGTTCAAACAGACGATTACTTGTTATGTGATATGTATTCTATCAAATTTGTGAGGATATATTATTAATAATGTATGTAATCAAATAATACATATCTAATGATGTAAGTAAAAAATCAGTCATGGTACATATTACCGGAGATATTGGAAACAGAAGGAGTACTACCTTCTGTTTTTTTATACTTTACTGAATATATCCAATAGGTTTACAGGTAGTGAGTTATTGTAGTAAAATTATTATAAATTTAGGATTAGATACTAAATTGTTTTTTTTATAAAATAACCAACGTAATAATAAATCAACCTAATTTCAATCAGTTTATTATATAAACTTATATCGAGTCCGAAAAGTACGGAAATTTTATAATTTATATTTTAATTATCGCAAAACCGGTTATATTCATATATAGGTAAAATTTTGTAAAAAGGGCGGATAAATATGAAAAATCGAAAGTATTTTATTTTAGTTGCAATAGCGCTCGGAGCTATTTTAATAACAATCGGATTATATTTTTTGTTACGGGGATATTTTGTAAATGAGGACTGGACATATGACGTAACCGTTGATTTTTATGATGAAGTAACCAATGAACTGACAAATCAGGATAGGTTGGAAATAACATCGGTAATAGAAAATATAAACGTGCTAAAAGGCGAAGAGGGAGTATTTAAAGCGGTTTTACACGGACAAGTTCCCGAAAACTATAGAAACGTTCCTGCGCTTAGGTTAAGTGGCAGGGCGGGTGGAATTAACATGGAAGTACGTTATAGAAAAGATCGGATAGATTTAAAGAAAGGTTCGTTACAATTGGATGTATACATTCCTGACAGCTATAGAAACGCTTTAACAATAAACTCATATTCCGGAGATATTTATTTGAATGATGACATAAATAGAGAAATAATTATAAATACGGTATCAGGTTTTATAAACGCAGAAAGAATAGAATGCAATAATTTTATTTGCCAAACGGTTTCCGGAGACATATCTTTGAAAGATATTATTTGTATGGGAACGTTAGATGCAAGAAATACTTCCGGAGTGATTTCATTAGAGCGAATCGAAACCCAAAATATAAAATCGGCAACGGTGTCGGGCAATTTAAGGATATCGGGAAATGTGGGAAATGTTAATGTTGAAACGGTATCAGGCCCTGTTGAAGTACTACTGACAGGATTAAGAGGCCAAATTGCGCTTACCGGTATTGCGGGAGACATATCGTTATATGTTAATGCATCGGCGGCCTATGATTTGAATGCCACGACGGTTACAGGAAATATTAATGTACAAGGATTTGATGTTAAGGTTAATAAACAATCGGAGAAAACATTACAAGGAAGAATAAACGGAGGGGGCTCTGCTGTTAATATCAAAACCACCTCGGGTAATATTTATATTGATAGGTATTCAAATAGTGCTAGGTCTCAAGATACCGCTTAATTTTATGAGTTGTAGTTTTTTGAAACTCTGTTTGCTGTATAACAACTTTTTTGACTGCTTTGTAGCTTACCACCGATTTGTTAACTTTTTTTACTTCGTTATTTAACATGGTGGTAAGTTCTTGCTCGGATAACCCTTGAGGAAACTCGGTTGCAATGTATTCAATATCAGGTACAATTTTTACCGCGACAGTTTCGTCTCCCGTTATCTCGTCAATAGCACCATATACCAAACACTCTTTAACTAAGGAGCAAGCGCATAACAAACTTTCCAGTTCTTCCGGGAAAATATTTTTACCGTTTTTTGTGACAATAACATTCTTTTTACGCCCTGAAATAAAAAGAAAACCTTTTTTATCGAAGTAACCCAAGTCACCTGTTCTAAAATATCCCTCCTCATCAAAAGCTGCTTTATTATCTTTAGAATCCAAATAACCCACCATAATACTCGGGCTCTTAATGCATATCTCACCGATTCCGTCTTCATTTTTATTTTTGATTTTAATCTCGGTTCCGGGGAGAGGTAATCCTGTAGAACCGAATAAATGGTGTTTATCCGATTCAACCGTTGCTATAGGTGAGCATTCGGTTAAGCCGTAGCCTTGTATGCACTGTATACCCAGTTTTGAGAATCCTTTAGCTACTATAGGATCTAAAGCCGCCGCGCCTGCTATCACCAGCCGTAATTTGCCACCCATTGCGGCATATATATCTTTGAACAACTTATCCGAAATGTTTATACCCAGTTTAAGAAGGATACTGTTTACTGCCGAAGCGATATTAAAAACAGTAGTTTTACCCTGTTTTTCGACATTTTTTATTATTTTCCAGTACACACCTTCTAATAACAACGGTACAGTGATCAATACCGTAACTCCCGCTTCTTGAAGGTTTTTTGATATATACCTAAGTCCGTCGGCAAAAGCTATTTTCGCACCTAAATATAAAGGTGTTAAAAAGTTACAAGTGCATTCATAAGTGTGATGTAAAGGTAAGAATGAAAGGAATACATCATTTTCATCGGCATAGATTACTTTACACATATTCATTATGTTGGATACAATATTTCTATGATTTAATAAAACGGCTTTTGAATTTGAAGTTGTTCCGGAGGTGAATAACATAATTAAAGGAGCTTCAGGATCGATAATAGCATCAATAAAATAACGGTTTCCGTTTAGGACCGATTCATATCCTTGTCGCAGAAGCTTACTATAAGAAATTATTTTTTCTTCATCTTTTTCAGAATCCATATTAATAAAAAATTGAACATGTGAGCATTGTTCAATTGCGTTTTGAATTTCTTTATGTTTTTTCCCGGAGTAAATAATCGCTTTAGCCTTAGAACGATTTAACAAATTGATAATTTCGTTTCCGGGAAGCTCTTTATCGATAGGAACGACCTTGCCTGTACCACAAACTACAGCAAGGTAAGAAACATCCCATTCGTACCTATTTTCTCCCATTACAGCAATCGGTGCATCTTTTAATCCAAGAGATATAAGTGCTGTTCCTAAAGCATCTACATCATTTTTAAACTCTAGATATGTTATTTTCTCATAAATACTATTAGGATTTTTTTTATGTAGGAAAGCCGTATTATCAGCAAATAACTTTTCGCTTGAGTATAACAAATCTTTTATATCACTGACGGTTCTCTTTTCGTAATATGCCTTCATAACCCTTACGCTCCTTAATACTGTAAAAAATTATTATAAGAATAATATAATATAGTTTTATGCTAACATATTAATAAAATTAATACAATGTTTTGTAAAAATTTATATCTGACTAATAATGCATTTTTGGGATTAATATGACTGTAATTGTTATACACCATACCTTTAAATGTATCACTTAAATAATTAGGAGAAAAAAAAGAACCCGTTTATGCGGGCTCTGGTACACCATCAGGGACTCGAACCCTGGACACCCTGATTAAGAGTCAGGTGCTCTACCAGCTGAGCTAATGGTGCGTAATTTGATTGACAAGTTAAAATTATACACACCAATTTGTTAAGTGTCAAGTTTTTAAAGAAAATTTTTTTACTTGTGTCATTATGTCATTATGGGTCATTATGCAACCTGTTTATCAATATGTCTAATTCATAGTATGATATAATATTAATATTATGCGTTATGAATACAGGAAAGCATTAACAGTAAATCAAAAAAGATGAAATAACTTATTAAGGGACGATCATACCGCCCCTTAACACTTAGGTTTATGTAGTTTATTTTAGAGAGACATTATCCCCTTATTTCAAAGGAATTCCATGATCCTTTCACTGCCGAGTCGGCTTCTTCGTTTTTCAACAACTCTTCATATTGTGCTCCGACCTTGCGGAAAGCTTCGGCGTGTTCTTCAATGATTTCTTTTCTGAACCGTTTAAACCAAGGAATCTTTATGGTTAACGAATTGATTTTTTCGCCTACATATATTGACTTATCCAATAATCTCACATCACGGTTGGCATATGCGATTCTGGTCGGTTTGCCATCATGATAGACATCACAGTCTTGAAACAATCTATGAGTATGCAGAGGAATATTACCTCCCGGTGAAGTTTTAATACCTTCGGCGTTTAATGCTTTTGTATATACATTTATATTTAATCCTCCCAGTTCTTCGGCATAATATAATCCCTTGGGATTATACCAACCACCCATAGTACTGTTCGATCCTTTTGCCGGACGATGAGCTTTAATTCCGGGAACATCCTCTAATAAATCCCAAAAATAATTCATAGCGTCTTGTATTTCTTTACATCTTTGGTCATAATGTTTTAGCTGCACTCTGCCTACGGCAGCACTCATTTGGTGCATTCTGTATTTATATCCGCCTGACGGCAATCCCATATAGGGGATTAAATCGTCAACATCTATATATTTATCACTGTTTCTATCATAATGGCCAAATGCAATAGCTTTTTGATATATTTCCCTGTTGTCAGTAACAAGCATACCTGCTTCGCCTACTGCAAACGCTTTTCCGGACATCATTGACATAGCCGAAACATCTCCGAATGTGCCTACAGGCTTGCCTTTATACAAAGCACCATGGGCATGAGATACATCTTCAATCACCTTTAGATCGTACTTTTCTGCAATTTTTAATATTTCATCCATTGGTGTGGGATAACCGTTATAATGTACGGCCATGATTGCCTTTGTATCTTCAGAGATTCTGTGTTCTATATCTTTAGGATCTATACATAATGTATTTCGTTCTATATCTGCAAATACAACGGTAGCCCTAAGCGAAAAACAAGGCAGACACGATGCCCAGTATGTATTACTTTGACAGATAAGTTCATCGCCTTTGCCTATTCCAACCGCATGCATAGCCGCCTGTAAAGCCGATGTACCGTTGTTGAACCCCAAAGCGTATTTTTTTCCGATCCATGATGCAAATTCATCTTCAAATTTCTTTGTTACACCGGTATCGGACATAGATCTGTCGTTTAATACATCTAAAACGGCATTTCTATCTTCGTCAGTGATAATAGGCCACGTAAAAATATCTTCAACATCTGTTTTAACAGCCTTTTCACCGCCTAAAATCGCAAGTTTTTCCATATAGCAAACCTCCTTTAGGTCTTTTTCTTTATTATACATTATATTTTATGGATATAAAAAACATTTACTGTTTTATTCCATGAAAAATTTAAAAAACTTAACTTATATGTATTAAATTCTGTTCAAAGCTTTAAATTTGTATTATAAGAATATGAATAAATTACACAGTATTGTAAAAAATTAATTATATGATTTTACTGCATTAGCTCACTTACTGTGAGCCGTATTGTACCGGTCATTGAAAATAATTGATATTACAACTCCGGTTCTATGTTCGTTTGTTTAATGCAATAGAATAAAGTTCTTGCGGTAAAATCATTATATATGTCTATTTTGGAGGTAATTAAATGAGCTCTATAGGTTCGAATGTGCCAAGAAAAGAATCTGCTGAAAAAGTCACCGGGGCTTTGAAATATAATGACGATTTGTTTGAACCGGGGATGTTGCATGGATGGTTGGTTACAAGTTCACATCCACATGCGTATATAAAAAGATTGGATTTGGAAGAGGCACGTAATAGTAAAGGTGTAAAGGCCATTATTACGGGAAAGTCGGATCCGGTATATTTTGGGCCGATGATTGAAGACAGGCCTATATTGGCCATTGATAAAGTCAGATATTTTATGGAACCCATTGCCATTGTTATTGCTGACAGTTTACAAAATGCTAAAGCGGCCGCTAATAAGGTTAATATCGAATATGAAATATTACCTGTTGTAAATACATTAACTGACGCACTAAAGAAAGATGCGGTACAGGTCCATGAGAATCTTGCACTTTACCAATTGGCTGTAGACGAGGTATATCCGGAGCCTGGTACGAATGTTGCCAGCCGATATAAAATACGAAAAGGTGATATGCAAAACGCATGGAGTCAATGTGATACGGTTATTGAAGAAAAATTTTTATCACCGGGCTCTGACCATATGGCTATGGAACCAAGGTCGGCAAAGGCCGAGATAAAACCGGACGGTAGAGTATTAATATCTTCCACAACCCAAAATCCACATGAAGTTCAAAAAGCCATAGCAGATTTTTTTCATGTTGAACCGGGTAAGGTTACAGTTATAGCACCGATGTTAGGTGGTGCGTTTGGAGGTAAGACAACCATCCAGATTGAGTTGTTGGCATATGCTGCTTCTCGTGCGGTAGGTGGTAAAAAAGTACGCATTGCTTTTACACGTGAAATGGATCTTATAACTGCACCTGTTCATTTAAATTTTGAGGGTACGGTAAAGCTGGGAGCTACGAAAGAAGGTAAAATACTGGCTGCAGAATTATATTATTATCATAATTGCGGTGCGTATTCGGATTCGGCTCCAAATATGAGCAGGGCGGCTGCCACAAGCTGTACAGGACCGTATAATATTCTTAATGTGCAATGTGATTCTTTGTGTGTATATACAAATCATCCGTATGCAACCGCTTTCAGAGGATTCGGACACATAGATTTTACTACGGCCATAGAGAGAAGTATTGACAGGTTGGCTTTTAAAATGGGAATGGATCCGTTAGACTTAAGGATACGTAATCTAATAGGTCCCGGAAATACTTCACCTACAATGGTTAAATTAACAAGTAGTAATTTAGGCGATATTAATAAGTGCTTGCAAAAAGCCGCGCAAATGATTAATTGGGAACATGGAAGAAGAATTGACCTTGGTAATTACAAGGTGTTAAGTAAAGGTTTGTGTTGCTATTGGAAAACTTCAAGTAGTCCTGTAAACGCCTCATCAGGTGCAATTCTAATATTAAATTCCGACGGCAGTATTAGCCTTAACTGTGGAGTTGTGGAATTCGGGCAAAGTACAAAAACTGTTTTGGCTCAGATTCTTGCAGAAAAAATGGGTATGAGTGCCGATGATATTCATGTTGTAATGGAAGTTAGCACAGAGGTAAGCCCTGAACACTGGAAAACCGTGGCGAGTATGTCAAGTTATATGGCGGGTAATGCTGTTTTGGCGGCAGCCGATGATATGATTAAGAAAATAAAAAAAATTGCATCTGTCTCATTAAGATGTCCTGAAAACGATCTTGATGTATACGGAGGTAAAGTTTTTGTAAGGTATGATAAGGACATTCATATTAGATTTAAAGATTTATCTCATGGAATAAAATTTGAAAACGGAAATGCATACGGTGAACAGATCATAGGTACCGGTTCTTTTGTAATGAACCGGTTAACACCCCTTGACAGAGAAACGGGAGCGGGTAAACCGGGACCTTACTGGACGGTAGGTGCCGGTGCGGTAGAGATTGAATATGATACCCGATTATACACATATAGATTAAAAAGAGCCGTATCGGTAATTGATGCCGGAAAAGTTTTAAATCCAAAAAACGCGAAGGGGGTAGTAATGGGTGCAATGTGTATGGGACTGGGAACAGCTTTTTGCGAGGAATTTATATTTAACGGTGATGCCATACCGGAGAATACAAGCCTAAGAACCTACAAGCCGTTGAGGGTAGGGGAGGAACCGGAGTATTTGGTGGATTTTGTCGAGACACCGGTTGAAAACGGACCTTATGGAGCCAGGGGAATAGCGGAACATGCAACAATGGGTATGCCCGGAGCTTTATTAAACAGTATTTCAACAGCGGCACAAATTGATCTAAACAGATTACCGGCATTACCGGAAACTATATGGAAAATAAAGACAGGCGGTGCGAAATGATAGCATATGATTTTGAATATTACAGGCCTGACACATTAAAACAGGCGACAGACTTATTTATCAAGTTAAATAATGAATCAAAAAGTCCCATATACTACAGTGGAGGTACCGAATTTATAAGTATGGCTCGAATGAACAACATATTTACTAAAGCGGTCATAGATATTAAAACTATACCTGAGTGCAATATACTAACTAAAGAAAATAGAAAAGTATTCATAGGTTCCGCTGTCACATTAACACAAATAAATGAAAGCAATATTTTTCCCTTGCTTGCTAAAACCGCATCGAGAATTGCAGATCACACAATACAAGACAAAGTTACACTAGGTGGCAACATATGTGGAACAATTATATACCGTTCCGCTGTTTTACCACTTCTGCTTACCGATTGCACCATTATGACATATGGACCTGACGGAGCCAAGACGCATGATATACACAACATATTTAACGAACGTATGCTCCTTGGAAACGGAGAGTTTGTCGTCCAAGCCGTAATCAATGAAGATTATGTTACTATGCCCTATTCACATGCAAAAATTACAAAACAAGAAAAAATAGATTATCCTTTAATAGAAAGTGCGGCTATAAGAAAAAATAATGAAATAAGAATTGCTTTTTCAGCTTTATGTGGCTTTCCATTCAGATCGGTTAAGGTGGAACAAGTTTTAAACAATAAAAGCTTTTCACCGGAAGATAGGTTAAGTAAGATTTTATGTAGTCTACCCGGAGATATTTTGTCTGATATTTCAGGCTCTGCCGAATACAGGAGATTTGTTTTGGGAAATGTTATACAAGATACACTTGAAAGATTGGGGTTATAAAAGTTACGAAACTTATACGAATTATATATAAAAACTAACTAAAGGGAGATTAAATAGAAGTGTTTCAATTATTAAAAAAAGAAGAAGTAGAGCTGGATGTAAACGGCGAAAAGGTTACTGTTACTATTAAACCTTCGGATATATTACTTGATGTGTTAAGAGAGCAGTTAGGACTAACAGGTGCTAAAGCCGGATGTAAAAACGGAGATTGTGGAACTTGTACCGTTCAAGTTGACGGATGGCCTGTAAAGTCCTGTTTGATGCTGGCTGTTGAAGCCGTAGGACATAAAATTGTTACAGTGGAAGGTTTAGTCAATACACCTATTCAGCAAGCTTTCATTGATAAAAACGCATTTCAATGCGGATATTGCACATCCGGATTTATTATGAATTGCCATGCTTTATTAACTATACACCCGAACGCGGATGAGGATACCATGAAAGAATGGTTGCAGTCAAACATATGCAGATGTACGGGTTTTAAAGAAATTTGGGAAGCGGTTTTGTCAGTTCGGAATAAAAAATAAGAAATATGTATGATTTTACTGAAAAAATTTTATTTTATTCCGCTGTAATCACATATAAACTCTAATTTTTGTGTACGCAATTTATTATTAATTGTTCTAAAAAAGTTAATAATAAAATTAGCATATTTGTTATTTTAGTAACATATATATTATCGGACTTTTTTAATTTAAGGGGAATTAATAGTGTCTAAAAATTTCTCCGCAATCATTTTTTGGGGTGCATTATGGGGTTTGACCGAAGCCACTGTGGGTCATATGCTTCACATAATGCCCGTACCTTTAGGTTGGATTCTTTGGAGTCCTATCGCTTTTTATTTTCTGTATAAAATTTATTCGGTAACAAATAATAAAACTTCGGTTTTATATGCTGCAGGCTTAGCTTCACTTATAAAACTAATCGACTTAGTTGCTCCTGTAAGAATCGATTATGTAATAAATCCGGCAATATCAATATTGCTCGAAGGATTGGTGGTATATCTTGCTCTGACTGTTTTAAGCAGGTATGACATTGCAAAAATGACCGGTTTTGCTCTTATAAATACATGCTGGAGAATCTTATATTTGATTTATGTCACTTTAATGCCGGCGTTTATCAGGGATATATCACCTGTATCCGGACTAGAAGCGTTCTTGAGATTTTTCGTAATTGAGAACATAATAACTTCTGTCATATTTGGTTTTTACTTATTTTTACTGGCACAGTATCGTAAAAATTGCGGAAGAGAATTTGTTTCGTATTCTATGGGTACAGCATTACCTGTATTAATTTTGGTGATAACAATATGCATACAAATAATATTATAACAGTAACTGAAGGTGTGGTTTTAGCAGCGGGGATGTCATCACGAATGGGAACGGATAAGCTGGACCTTAGCATCAAAGGGAAGAAGATATTAGAGCTGTGTATAGAATCAATGTATGATTTTTGCTCTAGAATTATTGTAGTTGGCGGTTGTAATTATGACAATACTAAAATAACCGTTAAGCCTTATAATAAAGTATGCCTGATCAAAAATCAAAATTATAAGGACGGTATGATGAGCTCGGTTCTTTTAGCTATTTCTCATTTGGAGGGGGATAGGTTTTTATTGGTACCCGGAGATTATCCCTTGGTATCAAAAGAAACTTACAAAAAGCTATTTTTATGTGAAGGTAAAATTATTGTTCCCACCTTCTGTGGAAAATGTGGTCACCCGATATTAATGAACTCTAAGGTGGCTAAAGATTTATTGAATAATACGAGCTATACTACATTACGAGAGTATATATATTCTATAGGTTTTGAAACGGTGCAAACAGAAGACCCGGGTATACTTATGGATGTCGATACACCTGAAGATTATTATAATATATTAAAGGCGGTTTCGGTCGAATGATATGATTAAAATAATAACAGGTGATATCGGAAGCGGTAAGACTTCAAAAATAGAATCCATATATACCGATGTAGGGGGAGACGGTTTTATCACACGTAAGATATTTTATAACAATAAGAATATCGGCCAAAGAATTTACCGGTTAACTTCAGGTAAAAACTTAATCTTTGCTCTAAAAACCGATTTTTTACATAGAGTATGGGATGAAGAGTGCAGATTCTTTAATTACAGTTTTTCGAAAACCGGATTGGATTTCGCGCGAAAGATTATTACAGAATCCATGGAGTATAGATTTAATCCTATTTTTATAGATGAAATAGGACCTTTGGAGATATATCTCGAATCGGGTTTGTTTTATATATTTAAAAAACTTATATCCGCTCCTCTAAATGACCTGTACATATCAGTAAGAACCGATTGCTTAAATGACTTTATAATTAAGTTTGAAATCAGTGACTATAGTGTTACGGTTCTATAATTAATGTTAGTTTAATCAATAGCTTGTATCCGTTTATACCGAGTGGTTTTCGTTTTGTAGTTTTATAATTTCCTTAATCAAATTTAAGCTGTAATGCATAAATCCGGTGTCATTTGGATGAAGACCGTCAACGAAAAATGAAGATATATTTGGAACAAATTTAATTCCATTAATTAATTTTACTCTGCCGAGGGATCGGGTTGACTGTAAAAATACATCCTGTAAGGTTTCTATGCCCCCGGGTATCGAATCATTTTTGTATGAATCTCTCCATATGGGAATAATTGCATATATATCAGCTAAAGGATAAGTTACAGAAATTTTTTCGAAAAAGCTTTTACAGTTATTGATAAATTCTTCTTTTGATTTTAATTGATGCATATCGTTTGTTCCGTATGCAACAGTTATATAATCAGGTTTGAATTTCATGTTTTCATCAATGGAGTTTTCATCAAAAATATAACCTCCGATACCCTGATTCAATACATTCATACCAAAAAATCGAGACAATTGAACCGGATATGTTACCGACGGACTAAACGAATTTGCCCCGAAAGTTATAGAATCACCCATACATAAAAGGTTTTTTTCATACTTTTTACCTGGGTATATGATACAAGCCTGCGAAAATTCAATATCTGTTATAAAAATTTGTACAAGATGAGGCAGATATATTGTTATTTGATTAAATTTTAGCCCTGTATGAGGTATATTATATTTGAACTCCCCGTGTGTATACGGCTTTCTAAAAACATTTTCCGTATGAACGAATGTGTCATTTAAATATACGTCAAAATAAGCCCAATTACGAACTTCTTTATCCATGCCATATTTTATTATTATATACTCGCTATTTGTTTCGAATTTCAAACATACTCCGGAGGGACATTTGCTTCTTACTTCATAGGCTTCATTCTTATTATACAATATATATTGTTTATCGGTAAATCTTCTAAAATGAGCATGTCCTTCAAAAAAGGATACACCAAGACAATTTTGAGCGCTTTTTAAAATAAGTTCGTTTTTATAATCGTCCATTAAAAACCTCCGGGGTAATTTTTTATCCGTATACATTATAATAATTTATAACTATATCTTTTTCGGGAACATTTGGCAAGTCCAATAAATCACCTGATATATCAGGTTGTATAGGCTTCTCGTTAATATTTTCTTCTTTAACATTCCAGTAGAAATTAACCGCAACTATAGCTATGTTTCGAGAATAGTCAATATGTATTATTTGCCCTACTCCCTTGCCTAGAGTAGGGTACCCTATTACAGTAACATTATTTGCATATTTTCTCATACCTAAAATGAAAAGCTCTGAGGCACTTGCACTGCTCCCATTGGCAAATATGTATATTTTTTTGAACTTTATCTTGTCTGCATCTGAACGATAACTTTCGGTATAACCGTTTCTATCCACCGTTGTGCACACAATATAACCTTCCAACAGACAATCCAGCATATCTACGGCTCCTTGAATCAAACCTCCTCCGTTATCACGCAGATCGACTATAAGTATGCTTTCTTCAGGGTTGGTAATGCTATTTACATATTCAATAAATTCATAACCGATAGTATAAGAGAAGTTCGCAAATTTAAACAGATAAACATTATTTGTATTGTCAACAATAATCTCGTTTGCAGATATATCATATAATTGTTCGAGATATTCTTCATCGGTTATAACATAAGTATAGTAGTCTGTTTCAAGTTTGTTATTATATATAAATTCTACAACATCCTCTATAGTGGCATTATCAAGATATGAAAAATCTTTGCATATGCTTTCAAAACCGTTAATTTTGTCAGAATATAAATATGTGTCATAAAAGAAATCAGATACCTGTTGAGCAAATGAACCTGAATACCCTTTTATGAGTTGTGATAAATAAAGAGCTGTAGAGTTTTCCGGATTTATGGAAAGAGTCTTCTCCGCATATTCCATACACAAAACAACATCATGAAGATCGAAATATGTATATGTTAATGCGGTTAAAACTGTTTCGTCGTTTGGGCGGAGTTTAAGTGCTATTTGATATATGTCTACGGCTTCTTGTAATTGGTATAAGTACCTGTGACAATGACCTTGATAAAGTAAAAAATCATAGCTTTCATCAAAGTTCAGGATGGCTTCATAACAATAATCTAAGCATTTTTTGTATTGCTTGCTTAAAAAGAGCACCCAAACTTTATTAATTGCGGCGTCATAATAGTCGGGTTTGTAAGACAGCGCTTTTTCAAACTCAGAAAGTGCCGTTTTGTATTTGGTTTGGTATGCGTATCTTAGGCCGGCTAAGTTGTAAATGTCATGATAAGTATTATCAATATTTTTTGCTTTTTGAATGAATTCTTCGCATTTGTCGTAATTATACATTTCTAAATAATTATATCCGATTTGTACAATGTAATAAACAGAGTTCGGGGTTGATTCAAAAGCTTTTTGGTA
>CAZJOD010000065.1:0-18678 GCA_964547525.1 uncultured Clostridiaceae bacterium | reverse complement strand
CCACATAACAGTATATTGTATATACCTTCTTTCTTTAGATAATCCCTGAGCTTTTCATATCCGTCGGCATCATATATTACAAAATCGTTTTCTCCTGGTTTAACCGAAGAAGCCAAAGGCATAGGTACTTCCCAAAAGCTTCCGTTGTATCTTTGAGATGAATCCAATCCGGAAAAGGTATTGAAGTACTCTAAAAACGTTTGACCGCCTCCGGGCAAGTTCAAATTGACTTTTAGGGAACCTCCGGTCAGATTTTTATTTTTCAATAATTCATTGAATTTATCACGTCCCTTTGCCGGATCAATATCATTGTTATCGATGGATCGATACATATGCTTTCTTATTTCGTCTTCATGCCCGGGAAGAGAATATCCTGTAAATTTAACAATTCCCTTCATGGATTCTATAAACGGCATCACAACGTTTTTTAAATGTTTATGGTATATAGCATTTTTTTCCGGTGTACAAAATAAAGCCACCCCGTACGGGTCCGGTGAATTGTAATTTTGATCGTCATCCACACCCCACGGATGTACTACTATAATTGCGGTGTTTTTTCCGCTTATGGCATTCGGAGTCACTATAACATCTCTTGCGTTATATGAGAATCTCCAGGCTTTTACAAAAATATCCGCATCCGGATCGTTTAACAGCATAGGAGCGTTTAAATAGGTATCCTGTTCCAACGGTTGGACAAATTCCGGGTGATCGTTCAGTAAAACTATTTTTTGGTCGGAACGAACCAATTCGTTTGAATAGTAAAATCGGGCTTCCCTATGCCGTACATTCGTATTGGCAATAACATCGGAAGCATCTTTTTCACCTGAACCGCACCCGGACGATAAAAAAATTGATGTGAGTGAAGCGCACATAAGAAAATATAGAATAATACGTTTACATCGCACTATTCATTCCCCCTTTCATAGTTTACTTTGCTCTTATAACCGGGTTTTTCAACTTCCATTTCTTCTCGATGTCTTCTTTTACTATTGCACCGTAAAGATTCGGTCTTCTCATTCCCAAAAAACATTCCTTTAATGTTGGCATTTCTTCCTTAAGCTGACCGGTCACCCAATATTCGAAAAGCTGATCCAAATCTACGGTTGCTATGGCATAACCGGGTATATGGCTTGTATCGGCACGAGTTCTTCCGAATGGATCGGTAATTCTGGAATGTCCCGGATGCTTTCCTACAAGATACGGTACTTCAACAAAATGGCTGGTTATTACATGATATTGGTTGTCTATAGCCCTTGCATTAACCAACGATTCGCATAAATTTCCGGTGTAATCCATCCATGCGGCGGGATGTGCGATGATATCCGCTCCCTCTAACGCCATTGCAGTCCACATTTCCGGATAATGTATATCCATACATATGGCTATACCCAGTTTTCCAATATCCAAATCCAAAACGGTGAAGCTGTCTCCGGGTGTGAAAAATGAACATTCTCCGGGAGCCAGGTGAACTTTTCTATATTTGCCTACATAATTACCTGCTCTGTCTAAAACCACAACCGCATTATAGTATAAGCCGTCACATTCTTCGGCTATACCGAACGCTAAATTACTGTTTATTTTTTTAGCAAGCTCGGACATCTTTTTTTGTAAAGGAGCATTAAAATCGGGTATTTTTTCAGCAGCGGCTTTTTTTGCACCCGGGCTCATCATGGCATGTGCGAAATATTCCGGTAAAACCATCAAATCCGGTTTTTCCGAACCCGATTCGGTCAATATTTCTTCGGCACTTTTAATCATGAAATCAAAATATTTCATATCGGTCAGTGTCTTGTTCAACAGCATCGATACCGTTCCTAATTTAACAATTCTACTCATATGTATCTCCTTTTTTTTTTTTTTAACTTTTTATGCAGAGTTACTACATTAAAATTATAGATGATTCTACTGCAAAAGAACGAATAAACATTGGACTGTAATTGTAAAATCTGTTGGCGAAAATGCAGCATTTAGGCTGTCAAAACGACAGGACGTCGCGTTGACCACGACAGTTAAAATGCAAGTTGAGCCTGTTATAGATTTCAATTACAGTTCAGTTTATGAGTTTTTGCAGTGAAATCATATATATATTTTCGCCGCCTTTGATGCGTATTCCTTCTCAAAGACATATCCGTCATAACCTTTGTAATCACCGGGGATATCAGCCAATTTAACTTCACCGCCCCCTTTTTCTCTTGATATTTTACCGGCTAACATAATCTTTACCGATTCGGTCAATGCATTTACCGTTGCAAGAGTATTTACTCCGGTTTCCATATAGTCGCATATTTTATCAAGCATTACGCCGTAAATTTTACCTGTATCGATAGAAAACGAATAATTTCCTTCATCGGTCATTACCACCATATTAAAAGGCATCCATCTCCCCTGACATGTAGTATACACGGCACAAGCGTCGTTTTCAAACCTTACAAAGAAGTTTTCGGTTATTAAGACGTCGGACTTACCGGATCCCATATATGTGCACGATACGGCTCCGGTACCTAAAAGACCTCCGATTCCTTCTACTATATGCACTCCGTAGTTGAATTCATCAACACCGGATGTGCCGTATACATTTAGTATCTTTGATTTGTTTTCTCTTAATTTTGCAGTTAAAGTTGTTATTTCTTCGGCATATCTGACCGAAGACGAACCTAATATGACTTTCCCTCGGCTTGCCAGCTTTTCTAACTCCAAGCAGTCCGGCATATTGCCCGATATGGGTTTATCTATAAAGACCGGCTTATTTAAATCAAAAAAGGGCTTTGCATATTGTAAATGCTTATCCCAGTTACAACCTTGTATGAAGCCTATATCCACCTCATAGGCCAATTCTTCTATTGTTGAACATCTTTTTATAAGGCCCGCGTTTTTTATAAATCCGCAAACCTCGTCATCTCCTCTAAAACCGTCGTTATATACCGCGGTATACCTTGCACGATTACCATTATTTAAATATGTAGAAAAAGTTTTAGGGTGAGATACGTCAATGTTTACTACACCAATATTTATCATAACTTTACCTCGCTTAACAATATATTACATTAACTGAGTGAACGTTCATTTTATTACTATATATGATATATAATAACTTAGATTTCTAATGTTCCTCGGTATAAGTAACCCGACCGGTCATGTTTATGTGCGACCGGTCGGAAATTACACCTTTTTATTGACCGTAAAATTCATTCAGTGCTTTTTGCCATAAATCGTTAATACTGTTTAGTTTAACGGTAGGCGTTTCCGCTAATGTGTAAATAGCTTCTCTTGCCGGTACTATAACTTCGTTAAATCCGGGCATTAACAAGAAGAATTCGTTTACCTTGGGTAATGTATCAAGATAACTGAATACAACCGTGTCGGGAACCGTTCTACTTGACCAGGTAAGCCATATACCTGTTCTTTGATAATTTGCATGAGCTTTTTCAAAGTCACCGTAAGGATTTTCTCCTAAATTACCGGAGTATGCATTCATGTATACTTCAAGGAATTTTCCTATCAAAGGTTTTCTTTCGGCTGCAACGCTATTGGGTATATACCATGCGTGAACACCCATTCCAAGTATGTTTACGTAGCCTGTGGCATTAGGTCCTTTAGGTAAGGGCAAAAGCATCATGTCGGCATCTAATGTATTTATCCATCCTAAGTTTGTAGCCTGCATTATTGCGGAAATTATGAACCCTTGCTTATATTCACCGAACAATGTGAATGCGTTACCACCCAATGTAGCCACACCAGATTTGGCATTGTTATACAAAAAGTCCATTGCATCCAGATACGCTTTATCTAAAAGACCGGATACATATTTGTCTCCGTCTTTTCTGATAGGAGAAGCGTTATTCGAAAGAGCGAACTTTTCCAAATATTGGTTTCCTGCCAAGCCGAAGCCCATAATGTCGTTAACTCCGTCACCATCGGTATCTTTAGCAACTTTTTCGGCATATTCCTGGAGTTTAGCCCATGTGAACCCACCTTTTAAAGCTTCGTCCTGAATAGCTTTAGGATCCAGTCCGGCATCTTCCAACAAAGCTCTGTTAGCAAATGTTACCAGTTCGGGAGGTAAATAGGAATCCCTGTACGCCACACCGTATGTTTTCCCTTTGTACATGTACATAGGTCTGTAATCCGGGTTGAATGCGGGATAATCAAGGTTTACATAATCATCCAATGGTGTCATGTATCCTTCTTTAATCGCTGTTATCGGATTTCCTGACGCATACCAACCACTGTGATAGGTCCACAGATCGGCAACGGGCTGACCCGCCATTTCACCGGCGATTAATCTTTCAACCAACTCGGTGTTAGGAACTATAATGGTCTCAACTTCAAATCCGTATTCTTTTACGGCAGCCTGCCATGTTTCGCACTGAGCCTGAACATACGGCCAGTATGAGTAATTGGTAGGATCATTTGTTCCGTAGAAGGTCATAAACGCCGTAGGATGATCATAGGTACTCATAATCGTAAATTTTTGATTATGTAGGTCGATTCCGGATGAAGCATCACCTTTTGCGGTTGTTTCCTTCGGTGACTTTTCACCTCCGCCACACGCAGTCATAGCTGCAAAAAGCATGAATACCACGACTAGCACGGATATACCTTTCAATACTCTTTTGGACTTCATTTTCACTCCACTCCTTATTAATATATTCGTTTATCATTTCCACACCTTTAGACTTATGAAGCTTAACCGATTTGAAAAACCTAGTTGCATTCCAGTTCCCAAAACAAAGCCTGCAGGTGAATATGATTTTAAATTAAGCTACCCTACAATACCACTTCTTTCGATTCCTTCCACAAAATGCTTTTGAGCTATGATATATAGGATAATCAAAGGTGCTATGTACATAAACGAGGCTACATTAGTCAACAATATGTTGACTTGAGGCGTAAATTCCATTGTAGGCCTGATATGTCCGTATCCTTGGGACGCCCTTCCTAAAATACTGTATATGTCCATCACCCTGAAAATTAATATGTTTTTACCGGATCCGAACCAAGCGGTTAAAAACTTATCGTTCCACGACCATACAAACATAAGCAAAGAACATGATATGATACCGGTGGTTACCGAAGGGACCATAATTCTGTAGAAAACAGTAAAGCTGTTTGCACCGTCCACTCTTGCAGCTTCTTGTATCTCATTTGGAACCCTCTCGAACATCTGCTTAATCAAATAAATGAAAATACCGTTTTTTATACCCATGGCGGTAGCCGATTGAATCAGTATGACCCAAAAACCTTTTGTCATATCCATGGGTGGTATGTTAAACAGTTTATACAGACCGTATAAATCAAACCTTAAAAAATACAGGTATTGATTAATGATAACCGTCGTAGGAGGAACTACTATTGTAAGTATTACAAAAGAAAATAATACTCGCTTGAATCGAAAATTAAACTTTGCAAAACCGTATGCTACCAAAACACATGATGTTATCTGTAAAAATGTGTTCAGTGCCGAATACCATATGGAATCGAAAATACCTTTTCCGTATTCCAAAAGCTCCCATACATAAGCTATATTATATATTGTAAAATTTCTCGGTATTATAAAGACATCCGTACTGTACATATCCTGTCTGTCCATAAAAGCTCTTAATATCAGAACGGCCCAAGGTTGAATGATACAGTAAGATATACCGATGATGATAACCGCTTTTACTATTTTTATGGCAACCGATTTAATTTTTACCGCTGTCTTTTTATTCAGGGCGGCTCTTTTCTCATCCGATTTCATGTTCAACCTCCGTTAATCGAATTTAATACTGATTTTTTTAAGTATTCCGGCCAATATTAAAATAAGCAGCAGCACCGAACCCATATATAACCATGCGGCGGCTGCACCTAAAGCGTAATTTGACTGCTGTAACGTCACACTTCTGATGTATTGTGCTATTAAGTTTCCTTCCCTGTAAAAGCTGTCTACCGTAGTGTATATGACACATATAATTATGTAAGGGCTTATCATCGGCACCGTAATTTTCCATAAATTATCCCAAGCCGAAGCACCTTCTATGGAAGAGGCTTCGTAAAGGTGATCCGGTATTGCTTGAAGTGCTGCCAAAAATAAAAATATCTGTATCCCGGTTATATTAATAATAGAATATATACTGTCGGCGATTAATATAATCCTGTCGATCATTTGAGCCGATAAATTCAAAGTCCCTAGATATTTTGTAAGGCTTATATTTGTAACCAGCTGATTCATAACCGAATTGGCGTCTCCCGCCACCACCGTTTCAACCGGAGCGTAAAAAACCATATTGGCCAAAACCGGGAGGAAAAATATCGCTCGGACAACAGTCCTTCCGAAAAATTTCTTGTTCAGCAAGTTGGCAATAAATATGCTGTATACTACAACCGCCGGAATGATCCACAACAACTCTTTTATGACCGTTACCAAATTCCTGGTGAAAACCGGATCCACTTTTAATATATCGGAGTAGTTCTTAAAGCCTATATAT
Organism: uncultured Clostridiaceae bacterium; assembly: GCA_964547525.1. Taxonomy (GTDB): domain Bacteria; phylum Bacillota; class Clostridia; order JAAYHZ01; family JAAYHZ01; genus CAZJOD01. The sequence continues at coordinate 12,211 of CAZJOD010000065.1, read as the reverse complement.
TGGGTTTGTATTCCGGATTGAGTCAAAGTTATTTGTGAGAGACTAAATTTTAAAGAACCGATCAAAGGACTTACAAACATAATCGTAAAACCGATGAGAAAAGGTAGTATATACAGATATCCCAGATATGCCTGTCTTTTTATCAATTTACTGTTAGTTTTTTTCACGATAGTCCCTCCTCGATTACAAAACTTAATCGGTCTATGTACACACCGTTTACAAACACTGCAAAACCGTTATAGTTCACATAGGTTTTTACCCCGTTTTCATATAAGGTGGAATATACATTCACATCTACTTTCTTATGCTCGATGATTTTTTGTCCTGCAGTTTTTTTGTTATACTCCGAGATTAAAGAATTATATTTACCTATTTCATCTATATAATCGGTATACAAAGTATTTCTAAAAAGATTTTGATCCAGCTCCCAAACAGTGGTGTTATCCGCGTTTGTAAGTAAGTATTTTATTCCGGACGCTCCGTATTCAACACTTTTTAATACATGGGTGAGACTGTCTGTATTTTTATTTACCGGTGTACCGTAATAATTTGTATACCCCCTTAAAACCATTTGTAAAAAAGGTACCGATTCTTGTGCGGCAACATGCTTGCTTGAGTACAACGGAACATCGGATAAAATATCAAATTTGTCAGCGTTGTTAATATTACCGTATAAGCCTGTTAATTGCATTCCGGTGTTTTTTATCAGATCAAGCGCTTCGGTCGCTTGAATGAGACTGTCTTGTCTGTTATACCCGTTTTTTATGTTGTCGGAATAAACGGTATATCCGAAATCATAAACCGACATACCCGGCAGGCCGAACTTTTTCAGCTTGCTTTGCACATTCATTATTAAATCGTCCCATACCGAAGGTTTTATCAGGTAAGATACAAATTTTCCGGCGTCAGCCGTTTGTGTTATATGATTAAACCGGTAAACCGCTTTTGGAGAGCCTTTCAAATCAAACACACCTTTTAGCAATGCCGTAAATATGCCGGACCTTATATTGGTAAAACTTACATCCGGAAATAACGATATGGTTAACTCGTTTGCTTTGGTAATAAGACGGTTAAATTCCTTATTACCACCGGCTGCTTTATTAGGACTTAAATTACCGGGGTATTTTTGAATTATTCCTCCGTCGGTCCAACCTGTAAGCTTTATATTCATATCATAAATTCCGGTCGAATTTAGTCGGTCTATAATATTAGAGACATCTGAAAATGATGTAACCGCTTCATAACTATTATATGTAATTCCTAAAAACCTTTTAACAACAGGAACTGCACATGGTATTTCCAGACTGACGGGAGATCCGGCATGTGTTTTTTTGTCTGATAAAACTCCGGTTGACTCATAATAACTTCTGACTTTTAATGCCATTTTGGAATAATCGGCCGTATTTTCATCTAAAAACATATATAGAACACTTGCTTTACCTTTATACGGATTTTTTCCGGTCTGAGGGCTTTTAGTCAAATTCATAGGATTTGACAGCATATAATAATCATTATATGCAAATTGTGCACAAACATAATTATATGCCGTATTTAATCCCGCTAACCCCGCTTCTATGCTCGATACCGCATCCCCTTCACATATGACCGCTGCAAATCCCTTGTTATCATAAGCTATCCCGAAAGCCGCAAGTGACACAGGCTGCTTTAAAATAGATTTTGTGGTATCAATGTCAAATCCGTATCCACCGTAAACCGGTAATATTACAGGAGTGTATGCGGCATATTCACTGTTTAATCTCATCAACGCTCCGGATCCGTCCGGAATTAATATATAGCCGTTTGCACTTGATCCGGCGGCTCCGAAATACGGCAGCAATGTTATACTTTTTAATTCCGCATCAAAACTGTCATATTCTATTTCCGACATATCGACTTGCGCTTTTATACCGTTATCCTCTAAAGTGATGTAAAGCTTGATCTTAAATTTCGGATTTTTCTCTATGGAAGTATGATCATAATACTTCTCATTCAATGCGATAATTTCTTCTTCGGTTATCTCGGCCTTTTCTAGGAATCCTTTTATTATCTCCCGGTTTAATGCCGATCTTCTAGCCGGTATAAATATGTATATGTCTTCTTCCACAATAAACGGATACATTTTTATTCTATGTCTTTTAACGTAATTTTTTATAATATCGTCTTTTACCGATATCTTGTTATAATTTTGCAGTAACTCGTTACCCTCTTCTTTGCTTAACTTTGGAAGAAGCTTTTCGTGTAAAAAGCTGTACGGCATAACAAGGGGTAAGGCTAATTCGTCAACTATTGTTTCGGTAATCAGATACTCTATGCTTACACCGTTATCTAACCTTTCCACTTCAAACTGCCCGAATGCCACCGCATTTGTGTAACCGGATATGGTTTTTTCACCGTTTGCATCTATATATGTAACAAGTATATTAGAAGACATAATTTCTTTAAATCTTTTGTTAGCTATACCGTCGTCTTTTAAGTTTTCGGGGCTTGCGAACATTATATTACCGCTGGTTTTATTTTGTACCGCGAACATGGTGGTATTAGGATCTAAAAATAATATAAGATCGTTGTTTTCACATATTTTTTCCATCCCTGAGGGTATGCTTTGCAAGGTGTTTGCTTTTACGACCTTTGGTATTAAACCTATAAAGGCGGTGACCGTAAATATTATCAATATGATATATATCGTTATAATCCTTTTTGCTTTTGACATCATAATCTGAACACCCCTTTTAATTCTCGTAATGTGAAGCTTAAGAATATAAGCATATCCTGTAAAAGACTTATAAATAGAACCGAAATCATAAACACTATCACCATTCCTGCCAAATTAACCAGACTCGCCACAATTGTTCTCGACATAGTATAGTCGTTAATGACAAGCACTCCTGTGAAGATCAAAAATCCCGTCCATATCCAACCGAAAATAATTATAGTATTGATCATGGCTCCGTCGTCCAAAGACGCTCCGTATGTAAATACAATGGCGATTATATGTGCCACGATTGCCGGGAGTAATGCGATGGCCGTAGAATGAACCACATGTGAAAACTTAGCCTCACCTTCTAAGAATATCTCCATCAGAAAAAGCACTCCCATCCAAAGAAAGATTACCAAAAACGTTGTACCCACGTTTTTTATCAGGCTTTCTACATTAGCCCCTTCGGTTCTGAATAAAAAGGCAACCGCAGTTTTTTTCATGAACATTATAACCGCCAACATTAAAAACATTACAACCGAAACTGAAAAACTTCCTTTACCATCGCTTTTAATTTCATCGAACCCCTTGAAGGGATGAACCGCAGTATAAAAAACATGAGTTATTTCGTTATATACTTTACTCGTTTGATATTTTTCTTTAATCTTTTTCTTGATAAACTTAACACCGTATCGTAAAACCAAAACTATAAGCACTAAAACCAATACAATTAAAACAAAATTTTCTTCCACTTTGCTTTTTCTTACATTTTTAAAGGCTTGAGAGTAATACTCCCTGTCTCGAGCGATTTCAAAGTATTCCATGGCTTCATCGTATCTGCGCTCATAAAGTAACACCTTGCCTATACCTAAATATGCCATACTATAATACCCGTAACCGTCTCTGACTTGTGACCATAACTCACCGGCTTTTTGGTATTCACCCTCATAATGCATTTCCAACGCACCCAAAATAAGTTTCCCGAAAATCGTAGGTTTAAATACACTGACACTACCGTAAAACCTGTCAAGCACCAATATGGAATCTTCATATATGTCCAAAGCTGCAGGATTTCTTAATGTTCCAAGTTGCATACCGCTTCGGTTGCCAAATGTAAAAATGTTCGCTCCGGTACGGTTATATGCAAATATTCTTCCTTTACTACTGTCAAGCAGAAAATATATACCGAAATCCGTTGTGCATATGTCTACAATATTTGACGCTCCTCTGTTGTTTGAAGCGTCAATGCCATAATGTATATCACCTATAGGATAATAATCCGAATCGGAAAAATTTAATATATTATCCCCTGTAAGATTTAATCTTCTAACCGGCATCTGTTCTTGTACCTGCTCGGGTGTCATTGCTTTTGAAAACGAATTGTTTATTACATAAGGAAAGCCTTCCCTATCCAGATGGATTTTAGCAATTTCGGTTGGTATGTCTAAAACCATACTGTCCCTTTGCTCGCGAGTGGCGATTGATTTCCAAAAATACTCAAGAGGATTTATTTTTGCTTTGTTTGCTCCGAAATACCCAATGAATTCACCGGTTATATTCATGGCCACAATTCCCTTATATATTTGTCTTGAATTCACAAGTAGTCTACCTGTTTTATCTATAACAAGACTCGTAGGTACAAAGGGCTGCTCCGCCTTGTCAAATTCCTGCCCGGAGGGCTTTATAACGTTAAGAAAATTCCCCTTTTGATCAAAGACCACGATTCTTCCGTTGTTTGTATCGGCAACATATATTAAATCGTCATCCGAAATAAAAATTCCTTGAGGTGCATTTAGAGAATCGACCGCACCGTTTATTTCGAAATCCTTTATTTGTGAAACCGGCATCAAATTTCGGTCTAATACCAATATCCTGTTATTACCGGTATCAACAATATATATTTTATGACCATGTACTAAAATATCTGAAGGGTTTTTTAAAAATTCTCCTCCGAAATCCATAATAACCGATTGGCAGGCATAAGGTGTTTCGATCTCAGTGGGGATTCCGGTCCGTGTGTAATAGTATGATTTGTATGTTTCAAACGCTTCCGCAGAACCGGAGCTTGTAACAAGAATCATTATTATCGTTATCGATGTTAATAGTTTTAGTTTCCTCATTTTCATTCACTCCGTATTTACTATTCTTTGATACCGGATGTAGCCATAGTTTCCATTATTGATGATTGTGTCAATACGAAAATGGATATCGGTACAATCAACATAACTAATGAAATCGCACTGGATACACCTGCCCTTGCTATGCCGCCCGTTACTATCTGTGCCAACGCCACAGGCAGTGTCTTAATTTGTTCACTGTATATTAATACTCCACCCGTTGCATTCCATAACCCCGGGAAAATAAATATGATTAATGTAAGCCATGCAGGCTTTACTATAGGCATAACCACTTCGAAAAATATGCGCCATTCGCCGGCACCCGCTATTCTTGCGGATTCAAGAAGGGAATCGGGTACGTTGGCCACCATGTATTGCTTCATTAAATAAAGCCCTAAGGACGATTGCAACGCCGGAATTATTATAGCCGTAAGAGAATCTATCATTTTGAGTTTGGAGATTATCAGGTAGTTCGGAATGGCTGTCACTACAGCTGAAAACATCAACGACAGCACCACAGTTGAAAACATTAATTTCTTACCCGGAAAATCAAATTTCTCCAATGCGTAAGCTGCGGCGCTTGCAAGTATAACATGACCCGCCGTACCTATCATTGTGATAAAAACGGTGTTGAAAATATATCTTGAAAACGGTACCCAGGAATCGGACATTATAACGAACAGATCCCTGAAGTTTTTCATTGTAGGATGCATAACAAAGAATCTCGGCGGAAACAAAAACAATTCGTCCAACGGTTTAAAGGCGGTATTTACTATATATAACAAAGGTAATATCATAAAGCTTCCGAACAAACTTAAAATAATAACGGTAACAACCTTCTCAAATTTTGTTTGCTTTTGTATATCGAATTTTTTCTTAAAAAGCTTCATATTAATCAAATCCATCCTTTACATTCTTTTAATTTCCAACTTTTTGCAGCAATCTTTGAATAACCTTATTAACGGTCACCATTAATGCGAACAGTACCGTTGCAATAGCAGACGCGTATCCCATTTCAAATCTCATTGAGCCATAGTCCATAAGGTGTGTCACTATGGTATGTCCTGCGTAATCCACAGAAGGAAAACCCGCAAGTTCTATGCTGACCGAAGCAACCGTAAAAGAGCCGGTAATTGACATGACCGCACCGAACATAAGCATAGGCCTCATAGTGGGAAGTATTATAAACCATAACTCCTGCCATCTGTTTCTGACACCATCGATAGCTCCTTGTTCCAAAAGCGATTTGTCCAAACTCTTTAAGCCTGCTATAAAAGCGAGAAACGCCGTACTGATACTCATCCATAGGGCAACCACAATAATTATGGGCATTATGAATTTGACATCCATAAGCCACAGAACAGGCTCTTGTATAATACCCAATCTAAGCAGAAGACTGTTTATGTATCCGTATCTGTCGGGACTGAATAAAAGCTGCCATATGAAAAATGCGCTGCCGGATATGGCCGGGGCGTAAAACACCAGTACCACCACCGTTCTTACTTTTCTCGGAAGATCGTTTATCAACCATGCGAACACAAAAGAAGCAAGATAACTTACAGGGCCGGTTATTACGGCGAATATCAATGTATTCCTTAATGACAGAACGAATATGTCGTCATTTAAAAACAAATTGATATAATTTTGAACTCCTATCCACCTTGGCGTCTCTAAAATATTAAAATACGTAAAGCTGAAGAAGACCGATAAGATCACAGGCAGCACCGTAAATGTGAAAAACAAAGTATAAAACGGCATTACCAGTGCATAAGCAATTTTATTCTTTTTAAAACGTTTGACATCGTACTTCCATCTGACGTTTACTTTTTCAGATATTTTCCGCATTTTATCATTCAATTTTGCTTTCATGCCAATTGCTTGTGTCATATCATTCAAACCCGAATTCCTTTCGTTTTTTTTCAATTTCCGAATTAATTATGTATGTATATTGCATTAAAGTTTCTCTAGGCTCGCTCCCCCTGTTATATACCGCATAAAAAGCGTTCAGAAAATGTCTGGCTGTAAAGTATCCACCCGGAACCTCCGGAATCCCCGATATCCATTCCTGTTGTTTTAAAAGCATGTCAAGGCTTTCCGGGGCCCATGGCAGGCCTTTTAACGCTTCTATATTAGCTGTTGTGTACCTTCCGGCGGGACCCAGAAGACCTTCAAGCTCTACACCGTAGGTTTTTTGTGTCTTTGCGTCGGTCCACCACTTTATAAATTCCCATGACGATTGTTTTTTCTCGGATTGTTCAAACATCATGGTATATGAACCTGCCGCTATTGTGGTTCTGTCAATACCGCCGTCGGTTTTTTTAAAGCCCGGTATCATGGAAAAATCCCAAAGACCTCTTATTTCCGGTGCGAAAATAACCATTGTATTGTATGAGTTATATGGTGCCACTACCAATGGCATCTCACCGGTTCTGAACCTGTTGAACATGTTATATGAAACCGGAAGCCTGTAATTTACAAAAAGGTTTGTAAACTCTCCGAATAAGCCTGTAGCTTCCTTTTTATCAAACAAGCATCGATCGGTTTGCTCGTCATATATCTTAAGACCATTTTGATACATGAATGTATAATACATACCCGGATTAATACCGATCTCCATATTGTTTCTTGCCAATACAGGTATAAGGTTGATCATTTCATCCCATGTCTGCGGAACCTCGATTCCCAATTCAAACAAAATGTCTTTTCTGTAAAAAAGCATATCCCAGGTTAGGCTTTCAGGCATGCCATATACCTTTCCTCCATATGTTACCGGTATGAACGCACCTTGAGGAAAACGACCACACACCGTACTAAACCCGTCGAACGTACTCAAATCGGTAATTGCGCTTCTTAGCGCATATTGCACCGGTATACCGCCCGATACACTTACAACTATATCCGGAGCGTTTCCTGCAAGTATTGCCGGCAGCATGGCACCGGCATCCACCAGTTTTATGTTAACACCTATTCCGGTTTTTTCAGAAAAGTCCGACTCAATGATATTTTTTATTAAAAGCGCCTGATCACGTCCACCGGTCTGACCTTGCATACCACCTAAGCTTCCCAGCCAAACAGTAATATTGTCCTGATATTTTTTACCGGAGCCGTCGATAACACTGTAGTTTTCTCTGAATGAGCCGAAAAAGGCTCTTATTTCATGAAATAGTCGTGCGAAAAAGCCGGCTTTAGCTTTTGGCAAGGTGATATCTCTTGATGCTACAATTATTCTGTCTAACTTTAAAGGGCTTACGGTTAGCTCGTTAAGCCAGCTTCCTAACGATCCTATATTTGTTTTGAAACTTGCCAGTCTGTTGTTTATGGTATGGGGATTTTCATACATTTGTATCAGTTGATCGGAAAATGTATCGATAAAAGCGGTATCTCCTCCGATAACAGCACCGAGATCTCTCATCTTTTCGGATATTTCACAAAGCTTCTCACCTTGCTTTTTAATATTTGATACGGTATTAGGTATAATTCTTTCTAATGCGTAATCGGTAAACGGGTCGGGATTGGTTCCTGTATAAACAATTATATTTCTATAAATTTCATTCAAAGAATGTATGGTATCTTCGATTTCTCTTAAAATACCTGATATATTACCTAAAGTAACTTCCAATCGGATAATATTAATACCTTTATCAAAATAAAACAAGTAGGGTTCACCTGTTTCATCGATCAAAGCGGTCACTTGCCATTCGTTATCATATGTAAACGCTATGTTTTCCATTTCCACAAACGGAACTTTTCCATTTATATACAGCCTTCTTACACTTGCACCGGATGTTTTTTGTTCTTGCCTGTAACGCAATCCTATTTTATATAATCCGGCCACCGGTACATCAACTTCCCATTCGATATATTCACCGTTGTATTGCCATGTCGGCCCGCCTATTATATTTAGTTTTAGCTTTGAAGGATGGTACGGTTGTGTTAAAGGCGACGACCTGTCGGTCTTAGGCCGGATTTTCGAATCGGACTTGCTAAAAGTTCTCTCGGCTTCAATGTCAATTAATATTTCGCTTGTTTCCAAATATCCTTTTTGTTTGTATTCTGTTTGCAATTGATTATATGTAACCGGTTCTTCGTATTTGAAAAATCTTACGGACCTAATGGCCATAGGTTCTGCTAACGCTCTTAGTGATATGTTATTTTCACCCGCATGAAGGTAAAATTTCAAAGGTTTCATATAATAACCCCCGGATTCATATATATATCTTGTCATCCAGACAGGTTCTTGTATCTGAGTGGGACTTACGTCATTCCCGCCGGGATTTTCCACCACCGCTTCCCGGTCGATCCACCTTCTTTTGAAAACAACCGAATACGCTTCCCGGTAAGGTACCGTTCCGTTTATAAAAACGGATCTTTCAATATCGATACCTCTTCCCGATATAGGATAGTATTCAATCTCAATTGAATAGAAACCTTCATTTTCAACATGAAACGTCCACTGAGCCAGTGATGATTCCCCGGTCACTACACATTTACCGGTATAATCACCTATCCCCGTTTCTACTTTGACATCTCCCTCATAATGATCAACACGGTCTGTACGGATAAAAATCTCCCGGTCCGGATCACCTACAAACTTATATTTATTAAGGTATTCTTCGTAAGTATCCAACAAGAAAAAAAATTCCGAACCTGATTTAAAATCAACATTTTCAGTGGAATATGTTTTGAAAGGAAACGCTATGTTCAATATCAAAATACAAAGTATTACAATTGACAACTTAACCGCAGAAACTTTCATTATGAGCAAACCCTCCTGTATATATCCATAAAAAGATTAAACCATCGGAGTATCGAATCTACCTTAGTGTGATTTTAATCTCGCACTATAATACGTTTCTTGATTTGACTGTAAAAAGATTTATTACTGTACAATCATTTCTTGTACTTATATTATATTAATGCATATGGTATTTAGAATGTATATTATTACGTTTTTTGTGGACAAAATTCATACTCGGAAATAATAGGGTAATAATCCCGTATGTCAATATTTTGGCTTTCATTTACAAGGCGAGCTTTTTTTGATATACTATTTTTGATTACAAGGATTTGGAGCGTTTTATGATTTCAGATTGTTTGTCACTGATTTGGGCGTCAAAAGAACATTATAAACAAAATACTCCGGATATAGAGCACATGCATTCCGATTTTTTTCACTATGTTTTTATACTCGGTGGAAATGCGAGAGTTCTTGTAAACAATGAGATAAAATATATTAATGAAAACTGTCTTTATATGACCGCGCCCGGTGAAAACCATAACTTCACCGCTGTCAGTCCCACAGGTTTGTTTACAATAGAATTTAAGTTTTCTATGAAAGCTTCGGATTATGAAAAAAAACTACTATCCGTCCCCGATAGATTATATGATTGTCCCCCTCAGGTCAGAAACCTTATAAATGGTATAATAACAGAGGGGATAAACAAGAAGCCCTATTATGAAAGCATTGCCAACCTACGCTTATGTGAGCTTATATTAATATTACTAAGAGAATTTACAAATGAAAGCGATTACTCCGAATACGAGAAAGGAACTGACAATTCTTTTGAATCCGCACCGGTTGATGAAGATGAGATAAAAAAGGACAACAAAACCACTTTCACCAAATTAATTCTATATATGCATGAAAATGTAGGAAAGCAAATAACTTTAGATCATATGGCCGCCTATGTAAACATATCCAAAGGACATTTGATTGAGTTGTTTAAAAGAGAATTCGGTATGACTCCGGTAAAGTATTTGAATAAAATTAGAATATCACGATCCAAAGAGCTATTAAAAGCTTCATCCCTTAATATCAATGAAATAGCCGAACAGACGGGATTTGTAGATTCAAGGTATTTCAGCCGCGTTTTTAAGAAGTTTGAAGATATTACACCCTCGGAATATTTGGAAAAATACAGAAATAATCTGTATATATTCCTTCATGGACAAGACGGTTTTTAAAGCATAATAAAAACCAAGAAACAGGTTTGTAGGTGATAAAATGAACTTTCCTGAAAAAATAAACATAACCATAATAAAAGAAGATGACAATACACCGGTAAAGGGTGTATATGTAGCGATAAAATTGTTTTCCAAATATAAAAAAGACTTTTATATAATAACACAAAGCTCCGATGAAAAAGGAATTATATTGGTTACGAAAAACCACATAAGAAATGAAGTCGAATCGAAAAGCCCTCCGGATTCAAAAGCCGGTTTGGACGATTATAATTCAATGCTGTTAATATGGGTAATAGGTAAAAAAGATACCACAAAGATTTTAGAGGGTATAAACAGCCAAAAAATTCTTTCGTATCCCTCGGATCGATTTATAGACCAATTAAAAAACTATAATTTAAAGATAGAATCCAAATCGGAATTATTCGAGTTTAGGAATAATAACGATTTGGATGTGACTTTTAAATGTCAACTTATCAGTCTGACAAGATAAAAAACCATATTCTTGCTAACTAATATCTGTGTTTACAACGAGGACATTTGGGATAATCAAAATCATGTGTATATCCGCATTCAGGGCATTTGACCTGTGGCAATTCGTTTTGAGCGCTTTCGTTAACTGAAAAAAATTCTATTTTACCGCAATTTGTACATATGTAAATTTCAACTTCAAGCCCCCCTGCCATCAAATTGCTTAAATACCCGGTTAGTAATCCGAACTGTCCCAGCTGAATTTTTTCAGTACCTATAGATGACATTTTACCGTTACATCTTAAACATTTATCAATTGAAACATCCATTTTTATCAATCCTTCGTATAGTTTTAGTTAATACATAGCACAATTTTTATGTATACAAGCTAATATAGGTTTTTTGTTGCGGGGTAATCCCCGCAGCTTCTTCATAATATATCTCATATAATTTTTCTATATAAATTGAATTATATCCTCGCTTTTAAAAAGTCAACCGCAAGCTGAATATCCGCAGCCGGATTCGCACCAACTTCACGCTCAATGGTAAGATATCCGGAAAATCCTATTTCGGACAAAGCTTTAAGATATCTGTCAAAATCCACCTTTCCTTGTCCTAAAGGCACTTCCTTAAAATAATCCTCCATACGCAGATCTCCTATGCCACCTTCCGCAAAGAATCCGTAAATTATCGCCGGATCGGTTTTTTTGAGAAGTATACCGTCTTTTGCATGAGTATGAACTATATAGTCCTTTAACGTATAAACCGCTTCTACCGGGTCATCGTCTGTTACCATTATTAAATTGGCAGGATCTAAGTTTACCGCCACACCTTTTGAATCCAAACCGTCAAGGAAAGCTTTTAACCTGGCGGCGGGCTCGGGTCCGGTTTCTATAGCAAAATACGCTCCGTTTGCAAAAGCATATTCGGCCAACTCGTTACAAGCTTGCTGCATAATTTTATATTT
>CAZJOD010000064.1:3847-18884 GCA_964547525.1 uncultured Clostridiaceae bacterium | reverse complement strand
ACCCTCGACCTCCAGCGTGACAGGCTGGCATTCTAACCATCTGAACTACCGGGCCTTATAATAAATATTTTGGTGACCCATAGGGGACTCGAACCCCTGTTACCGCCGTGAAAGGGCGATGTCTTAACCGCTTGACCAATGGGCCTTACATCGTCGCTTCAACACGACGCATTGTTTATTTTAATCGGAAGAGGTCAAAAAGTCAAGTCTTTTTTTTTAAAACATTTTGGTTTTTAAACCTTTTGTTAACGTGACCCATCCGGTTTTTTACGAAAACAGCGAATGATTGTATCATTCGCTATATTCATGGTGAGCCATCGGGGATTCGAACCCCGGACACCTTGATTAAAAGTCAAGTGCTCTACCGACTGAGCTAATGGCTCATGATATCGTCTTAACAGTTCGAAGTCTATTTTTCAAGCAAACTGTTTATCGGACACATTTTAGTATTTTAATATACACTGTCGTCTTTGTCAATACTTTTTTTTTATTTTTTAAAAATACGTCACAAGCCTTCATCCCAAGCCTTACAAGCTCTTTTGCTATAGTGTTCGCCGCTCTTTCAAAAGCTTCGATGCAGATTGCATAGATTATTTAAATATATGATAAAAATATTGATATAAAATATGTAAAATGATTAAAGCAATAAATCTTTATGTATCTTTTCTTGCATTACAATCCTTATTTGTGTTATTATTTAATAATAGCTTGTAATTCCACTAAATTAATTATAAAAAATTAAATAGTGTTAAAATTTCTTGATTTTGTATATTGCAATTATTATTTATATTGTGTATAATAATAGTCAGAGTTGAATATTTTTAAAAGAATTTCAAGACTATTCAATAAATTTGTTTTAAAGGGGATGGATTGTATTATGATTAAAGCAACCGGAATTGTTAGAAAGGTTGACGAATTAGGTAGAGTTGTATTACCTATGGAGTTAAGGAAGACATTTGACATTAAGATTAAAGATGCAATGGAAATTTATGTTGACGACGAGTCAATTATACTGAAAAAGTATGAACCTGCATGTATTTTTTGCGGAAATGCACAAAACACAGTAAACTATTCAGGTAAGAATATCTGTAAAGAATGTGTCAAAAAACTGTCAGACTCAATTTAAAAGTTTAAATGCCTTCATAATGAAGGCATTTTTTTATATACATAAATTTTTTTAAAATACCTCCTTTGTTATGACATCTAAAAAATTCAACATCGAACCATACAACTTTCTCACAATATTTATGTAACTTCATAATATATAAAAGATAATTATGTAAATAAGAAAAGTGAGGAATATGTAGATGATAGAATTTCTGTCGCAATTCAATCTGATATGGGTCGGAATCATCGCAAGTCTTGCAGCGGGCCTTGCGACCGGTATCGGTTCAATACCTATATTTTTTACACGAAATATACCAAAGAAATTATTAGATGCTTTACTTGGTGTTGCAGCAGGTGTAATGCTCGCGGCTACATCCTTCAGTTTGATTGTTCCGGCCATTGAAAAAGGTGGCGGAGGAATCCGGGGGGCGGGCATAGCATTAGTCGGAATATTATGCGGAGGCGTTTTTTTAGATCTTGTAGATAATTTTTTTCCTAATACCAACTTATTATCAAACGCTGTAGATAGTAATGGCAAAAATCACGCTAAATGGCAAAAAATAAATCCAAAAATGCGAAAAGTTTGGCTATTTATTATAGCGATAACAATACATAACTTTCCTGAAGGTATGGCTGTAGGAGTAGGTTTTGGAGACGGTGATATAGCAAACGGGTTAAGTTTGGCAATCGGTATCGGATTGCAAAATTTACCGGAAGGTCTGGCGGTAGCTTTGCCTTTGCTACGTGAAGGCTATAAACCGGCTAAAGCATTTCTTGTAGCTTTAGCTACCGGACTGGTAGAACCTATAGGAGGACTCATTGGTATAGGACTTGTTCAGTTTATTAGTCCAATATTACCGTTTGCTTTAGCTTTCGCCGCAGGAGCAATGTTATTTGTAATAGCGCATGAAATTATTCCCGAAGCACAAACCCAAAAGGCACATTCTAAATTAGTAACATACGCTTTACTTGTAGGATTTGTGGTCATGATGTTTTTAGATAATACATTAGGTTAAAATAAATTTATCTGTGTGTTTTTCGAAGGAAGAACTACTTCGCATTTACATGCGAAGTAGTCTGTTCTCCTTATATGTTCTTTGTGGTATGTTATATGTTTTATTTATGTTTATATTTATCGGTATAATATTAGTTCGTATAGTTTTGCCGTTAATCTTAATATTTGCAAAAATTTCAGCTCTCCCGGGCTTCCCAAATATAATAATTCCATCTTTTACATAAGCGGTTTTTGGATTGGTGCTTATAATCTCTATAAACATGTCATTTATTGATACGGAAGCCCCGGTTTCATAATTTGCCCGCACCGTTATATTTGCAGACGTTTTACTAACAGATATATTTCCGTCCAGTTCAATAAAAGCATCCGTTACAGGGGAAATATACTCAACCGATAAAGGTATTACAAATTTGTTTCCTTCGGTCATAAAATACAGAAAGCCTTTGTCAAAATCATCATTATCCACCCATCTTCGAACCGTAGTTACATCACCTATGTTTAATGTTACAGTATTCCCGTTTACGCTCTTGATCCCAAGTATTTTATATACGGCATTTCTTATATCGTTATTTTGTATATAAATATGCCTTCCGGTAAGATTATTAGTATCAAATCTATCATTAAACCGAACAGTTATTTCGTTTTCCAGGCTAAGTTCTTTTGTAAAATCTAAAACTGTTCCTGTATATCGGGTTACCCCTGTTTCAACAGGTCCGTCAATAAATTCTCCGTCATTTACATAACTGTAGAAATGTATTCCGTCTCTTTCGGAATATACGCAGAAAAAACCTTTAAATACGAATTTATCATCCACACTTAATATCAAAGAATCATCAATTGAATAAACCAGGTAATCAATTCTGCCGTCGTTATATTCAACTTTTACCGCTCTCGCATCATTACCGGTATACAGCTTTCCATCTACGTTAATATCTATCTTCTCTATACTTTTTATGAATCTTTCACCTTTATACGGTTCTATTACAGATGTAAAAATGCTGTCTAAATTATTACCGGCTCTATGGGCTACCAAATATTCGAGCTCTTTTGGATTTCCTTGTTTGTTTCTAGGCGGAATACCGGTACCAATAGCCACATCATCGGTTTGTTCAAGCATTGTAAGCCTTAAACGGATATCGGTAGATGCACTTTTACCTTTTCCCAATGCATTCCAAGTGTCTTTTATGTTCCATTCCACACTGAATGTTTCCCCGGGGTCATTGTCTTTCCTTACATTCATGAGCCATTGAAATCCGCTGTTCCCTAAATCGTCCTTCTCTCTTTCACCGAATTCTACATTAGGCCCTGCATATGTTCCTATAAAGTCTCCATTATTATCTGTCTGAGAAATCAAATCCAACCCTTCTACAGTTACCGAGCCTTCAGCGCCGTGAAAACTGAAGTGATGATCACTTCCTCCTTGTACTCTAAAAAAATCAACCACATAGAAGTTTTCATTGTTAACTTTTATCATAGCGGTAGTTCTCCTGTAACCTATATCTTTTAATTGGTATGTCAAAGGTGCATCCACATCAATGATCCGAACATATTCTCCGGCGTCAAAGTGAAGAGGATTTTCGACCTTATTTTTTGTTTCCTGTTTAGATTTATCCACTACGACGGTATTGTGACTTATTGTATTGTTTACCCATTCTGTTCTGTGTGGAGTTGTATCCGCATATTCGGGATAACCGAGTTCGGGTGTTAAATCCAAACCAAACGCATTTATACCAATATTTAAAGTATCGGCATGCCCATGTCCATTGCTTACACCATAATACATCCAAACGGCTTTTTGAGTGTCTCCTAACAAAGAAATATTTTTAATGGCTTGTGCCGTTTCGTCAAGCAGAACTAAAGTGGTAATACCCATTTTGTATCCTGTAGATTCTTCGTTTTTCCCTATACACTCAAATCGTATTTCATGTTCACCCGCCTCAATAAAAACTTTGGTTAATTTTTCAACAGTGATATTTCTTCCGTAAAAGTCAACTTGAGTTAAATATGTGCCATCCAGATATATATCATACAAACCGAATAAATCGGATTTTATACATTTCAGATCTATTTGGTATTCGTTGGATTCCATAACCTTAAATATAAACGAAGCATTGTCTCCCGGTTGAGTAGCTTCGAATTGTATACGATTATTAACAAGTGACTTTACATCTGCAGAATAAGACAGCGTTTCAAGATCTTTAAACAAATATTGAATGCCGATATCATATGTAATATTGTGTCCGTCACGCATAACCGCAAATCCGTAACCCGTTAAGTTTTCGCTATCAAGTTTCAACGGACCGTATGTATTAATAGTGTTTTCAATCTCCTTGGCGACCTTATCCGGTTCACTGCTGAAAATATCTCCATGTAGACCTTGTGTTGTATTTCCGTTTAAAAAGTATATAACTTGTGCAAGTAAAGGGTCCTTATAACGTTCGTAAGCAAGTATTGTCTGACTTATATTAACATAGACCGTAGGATTTCCCGTAGATGCGGTATCACCGATAATAGCACTGTATTTATCGGTTAAAATCATAGAAATCATTGAATAAAACATCTTTTTAAACTTGGGATTCTCATATAGGTCCACACCGGGATACAGATCATATCCGTGCAATATATTTGCCACATCAATGTATTGTCCTAACCATAATCTGTTATATCCGGGAGCGGATTCGTTACCGAATCCGTTTCTATCTACGTCATTAATAAATGTGGCAAGAATGTTACCGCCTGTAACCATATCTCCTTTAGCTACACCCGATTGGAAATTAAAATCAAGCCACTCTTTCGTTTCAGGCATAGTATCTAAAACTACCGCAGCTATCGCAAGAGTGCTTTGATGCATACCGTTATTACCTCTTATCTGTGCGTTTTGTACTGCGGGATAAATCTGCCTTAAAATTCCGTCTTCTATGTTTCTTTTAATACCTGCTGCGCTTTTTTTGGAATCTCCAAGGTCATACATATCCGCTTTTTCCGAAAGAAACCGTATTATTTCAGGATCATCCATAACCGGGAAAAAAGCATCGTAAGCTTTTATAAAATCTTCAACCAACCCTGTCTCCCATATACTACCGATAATTTTTCCTCTGTTTGTATGTCCGTTACTGTTTAAAAAGCCATCCGCCACTTTATACGGCCATATATCCATATCCGGATATACATCGGCTATTCTATCGAGCAATATGACTCCCGCTCGTGCATATTTCATATCACCGGTATAAATAAACGCATCTCTCAAACTGTTTATAGCTTTTGATATTATTCCCGTATGCCAAATATGCCAGTGGTTGTAATATGCAATGAAGGTATATCTGTTACCTTTTTCATCAATGTATCCGTATCCGTCATCTACTCCCCAATTTTCCCCTTTTTCAGGATAAAGAGTGTTTACAAGAAGACTTTTATCAGCTAATTCAGGATTAAATATGTTATGCTCATCCAAACCGCTTTTATAATAAGCTCCAAAATCGTTTGTGGGAAACTTCATACGACAGTTTGGACACTCTAGCTTCCATGGATTGATAGAATGATTTGCCGTATACGGATAGTTACCGTATTTATCAATAGCTTTCCCACAGTTTAAGCAGCCTAACGGTTGGTTTACCGCATAACCCCTAGGAATACTTTGTGGTGTGACAAGGTTCCATAAATAGTCATGTTTATAAGACAAATAATGATTTGCACTGTTTAAAGCCGAATATAACACCGATTTAGCCCAATCGTAAGTTTGGACATTTCGCCTTGCGGCTTCTACCTTTTCAGGTGTATAAAATGTACTTCGGGTTTTGCTGTTTGTTAATTCAAAACCTTCTTCTAATATAATTTCTTTGGATTCCGCTTCGGTTTTAGCAATTACCGAAGGAACGATAAATAGAAAATTTGAGATAAATGTCATTACAAGAATGAAAGTTAAAAACTTTATATACCACTTATTATTACCGTATAAGTTCACCCGTTTTGCCTCCCTATGAAAATAAATAATAAATTACAATTGTTAAACATTGGTTACAGTTATTATGCAACAATTGCAAGCTTACGTCAATGTTAACTATAAAAATCGTTTATTCAATCCCCGTATATCCAATTTAAAGGTATGGATTGAAATTTTATGGAAATCGTATCACCGGACGCCGCTCTGATTAATGCAGATTTTAATTGAGATACATAATAGGTCAACAAAACGTTTTCTCCGTCAAAAGCAATGCTAGGATAAGAATATGTATGAACCGTTTCATCTTCTATATTTTTAATGTATGTGAAAGAATATCCTTCATCTTTTGATATTGCTATTGTGAGCGGATTGCGCGCTCCTTGATGGTCTGCTCCCGGAACATAATTATTATTCCATACAAGCAGTATATCACCCGTTGAAGGAATACGCCTGATGGCACAAGGCGCTTCGGGGCCGGTCACACCGGAAGGCTCGGCCTCGGACCAGCTTTGTCCAAAATCATGTGAAAATGCCCGGTATATACTTCCCATCTGTGTTCTGATAAACATAAGTATCCTACCATCCTTTAATTCCAGACAAACAGGTTCCATAGCACCTCTTTTTGGACAGGTAATAAAATTCTCCGAACCATGCCATGTTAAACCTTCATCATCACTGTATAAAACACCGGATACGGCATTCTTCTGTTGATAAGAAATGCTAACCGGTAGTAGAATACGTCCTGTAGACAGCTGTAAAGCACTATCATTTACAGCTCCCCCATATCCGGGCCAAACTTTTGCATTTATCGGGTCACTAAACGTCTTCCCCTCATCATTGGATATTCTAACCTGTTGATTACAATCGGTTAATGAATTTTTTTGTATAAAAGAGAATAGAATCTTACCTGATGAAAGTTTTAACAAGCTTGCCGACATGACATTGAGTCCACCTATGTTTTCTTGTAAAATATACGGATTAGACCATTTCTGCCCTCCGTCTTTTGTTGTAATGGCTAAAATCCTTGCCCCGGCATGATCATTAGCACCACTGTAAAAGTGTGTATATGCGAACAAGTAGTGTCCATCCCCCAGTACAACCATTGACCCTTCACTGTTTCTCAAATTACCTTCTGATACAGGACATATTATTTTTTTCAAAATACTCATAAATTTCCTCCACACTTTTTCAATAGATATATATAATAGATACATATTACGGTTATTAATTCTAATAATACCATACATGGGATATGTCTTATCCACTATAATTTTATTAGCTATAAAAATATAAACTTACACTTTGCTTTATACTATCATCTGAATTCTTTCTTTTTTATTCTTTTGTTTCCAACATTGACTTGTTAATTTTCTTGGCTTGCATAGTAATAAGAATAAATGTAGAATATGAGTACTCGCATTAATCAAAGTTTTGCAAAACAAAGGAGAAATTTTCATGCTGAAAAAGTATAAACCGACTTTTATGACTATAACGGCAATAGTGGCTTTAGCATTATTAATTCTAGTGGTTTATTCTAATTTTATAGATAAGATAAACCAAGAAGTTTATTTTAAAGATCCGGCTTTCGAACACAGCATAAAATCTGCGTTAAAAATCAAAGGACCGGTATATAAAAAAGATTTAAAAAAAATACAAAAGCTAATTATATTATCAAATGAAGTTAACATTATTAACCAAACAGTTGATTTGAAAATTACTGATACCGGATGTGTATATGAAAAAGCTGATATTAATAGTTACGGCTTTATTACATCATTAGATGACTTAATACACTTACCTAATGTAAAGGAAGTTACCATAGTAAATAATGATATCGTAAGTATACCCCCGTTTTTAAATAATAAAATCGTTTATTTGAATTTATCTCATAATTCCATTATTGATATTGACAATATTAAAGATTATGAGAATCTAAAAACATTGAATCTATCATATAATATGTTAATGGATATAAATGATGTTTCATTTTATAAGAATATTGAAAACTTAAATTTACAGGCTAATGCCATTTCAGATGCAAAGAGTTTAGAAACAAGCATAAATCTTCATACATTGAATATTAGCTGTAATAATCTTCAAAACATTGATTTTTTAAGTGATATGACTAAAATAAAAAATCTTGATATAAGTAAAAACGAGATAGTATGCATAATGGCTCTTAAAAACCTTACATATATCGAAAACCTTGACATAAGCTTTAATAGAATAGAAACTCTAGAAGAACTGTCTTGTGGTTCAACCTTACTAAAACTTAATGGTATGAACAACAATATTATTACATTAAATGTAGCCTTTGATAAGTTAAAAGACGTTAATCTGGCGCATAATTCAATGTCAGGAATAATTGACTTATCATATATCAAACAAGGAGAAAACATTATCTTTGATTTTAATAATATCTCGAGTCTGGTTAATCTCCCCTATTCTACATGTAAAACTTTATCAATATCACATAACGTTTTAAAAGATTTAAATTTTATTAACAAAAAAACCGCTATTATTAAGTTGGATATATCAGGGAATGAAATAAATAATATCTCAAATGTATCTAAACATTGCAACAATCTCGTGGAATTAAATATATCCGACACAGCGGTCACTCAAGTCGAAACTTTAAAGGATTTGAAACACTTTAACGTATTAATTGCTTTTGGTACCTCTGTAGATATTAATGTTTTTAATCCGGACAAAATAACAGTCGTGAAATAAGGAGGAAATAACTAATGAAGAAGATAATTTCCATTGTCTTAATATGTATAATGATTTTGCAAATAACACCTAATCAGGCAATTGCCGATAATGGGGTAAACTCTATAAACATATCCGAGTATGAAGCAGCCTATAAGGTGAGTAAAATAATTAATACCGGCATCATTCAAAATGCAATAAATTCAGAGAGATATGCATATTGGAACTTTTATATATCTACCGATACAAATTTACTTAAAGCCTATGGTTACAGATTTTCAGACGCTTTTTATAATTTGGATTTTATCAAAGCAACACAAATAACAACACCCATAAGCAAACATGATGCAAGAGAAGCAATTGAAGAATTTATCGTTTTACATACACAAAGAAACAATGAAGAATATAAGCTTTTAGCAGACATAGCCGGTTTGGTGGACTTTATAAAACATGGAGCGGAAGCATATGAAAAATCAGTAGAATTATTTCAATCAAAAACAGGTATTAATCAAGAAACAATTAATTCAATAATACAAAAGTTGAGCCCCTATAAACAAAATTTAGAATTGTGCTTACAAAGAGGTGAAATAGACGAGACTACCAAAGCTTGGATTTTAGGAGGTGAATTAAATAAAACAACTCAAATCCTACACAAAGCTGACTTTTATGATACGTTAATATTTTCCGCTTCTTTAATTTCCAACGGATTAAAGGTGGTAAAATTTACACAGGATTTATCTCAAAAACTTGAACAACTGATGGTATTAAAATATGCATCTTCCGATGCTGTAGATTTATTAAATTTATTAAGTAATACGCCATTAGATAAAAACATAAAAGAAGCGGCAAAAGAAGTGAATCATAACCTGATAAAGTATAAAAATGCAAACCTGATTCAGTTGATCTCATATTCTACCGGATATGCTATTGGCACAACTGCTGTTGATCTTATTTTCGACAAGTTAAAGGATGTATCGTTAGAAGCATTAAAGAGAACAGGCATCAAAGGATGCATGAATGTGGTTTCTTTGGCAATTGCTATCGAGATTGGCGTCATAGCGTCTAATTTTCTTTTTAATGCCGGCAATACGCTTGATCAAATTAATAAAATAAGAGTGATGTCTTTGATAAGTTTAGCATTGGTAGAAAAAGTGGTGACCGAGCAGACAGAGTTTGTAATGTCCTATGGTAATACAAGTAAAAGGGCAAACGCGGCATACGAAATATTAAAATATCTGCCTTTTTTATTGCTTTCAAGAGAATTAGGTGAATTTCAGTATTATAATATGCGTCTTTTAACCGGATCGGGCGCCATACCTGATTTTTTGATTAGAGTTACAAATCTAATGGGTTTTAAAGACACAACTCTTGATGATTGGTATAAACGGACACAAACTGAAATTCAACAAATATATACCCAATTAAAAAGTATAATCTATTTAAATCAATATCAAGATGACACGAGTTTTTTAAATACGGGTGGTAATTTTGGTATACGCCCGGTCGGTATTTTAGAACGAGATAACAACCTTCTTTGTGTTGCCGGATTTGAGAACAAATCAAATGTGCTTATCAAAATTGAAGGTAATACAAACGAAAAGAAACTTTTAATAGATGAGCCGATTGACGGATTCCTTCTTACAGATAAACATATTTATTACTATACTTTAGTAATGCCAAGCTATGACGAGAATGTACCAATGTATGGCGGACATTTAAAACGGGCAAATCTTGACGGAAGTAACATTATTTCTGTAAGCGATATACAATGCGGTTCCAAATTTATAATTAAAGGCAATAAAATATATTATGCATTGGCAACTTCTTATGTATCAAGCGATATATATTCATGTGATTTAGATGGAAATAATAAAAAATTACTCTGTTCAAATGTAGAAGGTGGATACAGCAGACCCATAGCGGTATCGGAGGATACTTTATATTATACTTCAGGCATGAATTTGAATTATGTAAATTTAACCGATCTAAATAATAGCGGTGTTCTTGCGACAAATGTTCAACGTTTTAATTTTGATGTGGAAGGTATCGTTCAATTTTACACCAAAACTTCTTCCGAATTAATCGTAAACAGATTAAACACTGAAGGTAAGTTGTATACAACATCCTATAATTTTACCGTACAAAATGGCAATATATTATGTGTAACAGGAGATTATATTTATTATTATTCGGATGCTTATATAGACACCTCTAAAGGCAAATTCGACTATGTATTCGAAAAATTAATGCGGTTAAATTTTAAAACCCAAGCCACTGATTGTATAATGGCTACTTTTGATTATAGTTTTATAAATACGGATAACGATATTTTTATCGTAGAGGATAGAACAATAAAACAAGTAGATCCTGTTACCGGACAAATAAAAAGCGGTATCTTCCCTGCAAATAAGAACAATTTGACCCTTATTAAAATTACCGACCAATGGGTTTATTGTTATGAATCAACAGGAGACGAAGGAGCTCAAGATGACAATTTGATCAGATACAATAAAAAAACCGGCGAAAAGCAGTTCATAGGTTCACTTGTAACTTATAGGGGTTAAATAGCCAAAGACCGATTGATTTAAGTCTACCCACATATTCAGGGTGACAATCCATAAAAAAGTATGATATAGTTTAAACTATAAACTATGTAATGTTAAAGGGAGTTTAAAATGTCAAAACGATCATTTAAAAAAGGATTTTATGACAACGTTGATGAATCAGTGAAAAAAAATGTGAAACTCTCGATTCTTGAAGGTTCGCTGAGTACGGTTATGGGAACGTTCATAGGTGGTGCTTTTTTAATAGGCTTTGCCCTTACACTGGGAGCAAATGATTTTGAAATCGGTCTTTTAGCATCTCTCCCGCTTCTCGCCAATCTGATACAGATAGCAGGTTCATACATAATCACAAAAGTTGGCAGCAGAAAAAAGGTATGTATTACTTATTTGTTTTTACATAGGTTAATCTGGACTTTTATTGCCGTTATGCCTCTTATTGTATTCAGAGAACACCTTACGGAAGTAAGGGTATGGATATTTCTTCTGCTATTGACCGGGGCAGGTATTTGTGCTTCCATTACAGGTATTGCATGGACATCCTGGGTGGCGGATCTTGTACCTTCAGGCTTTCGAGGTAGATTTTTTTCACGACGCAATATGGTTGCACAAGTCGTTGCAATGGTAATGGCCGTTGTTGCAGGGAGATTTATAGACACTTGGAAGGTCAACCACACATCTGATCATATGCAAAGTTACGGTTTTATGATCCTGTTTTGTATCGGTATTATTTTCGGTATAGCCGGAGTTATGCTTTTTCGTAAGATAAATGAACCGAAACCTGAAATTACTACTACAAGTTCTTTTTTTAAGCAATTGAAAGAACCGTTTAAAGATAGAAATTTTAAACTGTTTATGTGGTTTTCCGTTGCATGGGGTTTTTCTACAGGCTTGGTGGGACCCTTTTTCAGTGTATATATGATTAAAACACTGATGATTCCGTTTTCAGTCATAACGTTATTCGGAGTGGTTGCAGGTTTGGCAAATATAGCCGGATTGAAA
Organism: uncultured Clostridiaceae bacterium; assembly: GCA_964547525.1. Lineage (GTDB taxonomy): Bacteria > Bacillota > Clostridia > JAAYHZ01 > JAAYHZ01 > CAZJOD01. The sequence goes on along the minus strand of CAZJOD010000064.1, from coordinate 6,550 downwards.
ATATGGGGTTCGTTAATTGATAAAGTTGGCCCTAAACCGCTTTATTTAATCTGCGGGATAGGCGGTTCATTTGTTCCGTTTCTATGGATTTTTGCATCTCCTGAGAACTATCTTGTCATATGGGGCAGTAATATATTATCCGGCTTTTGTTTTTCCGGAATTGGATTATCTGCTACCGGTATGATGATGAATCTGGCTCCTAAAAAAAACAATTCAATATATTTTGCAATATTTGCAGCCGTAACAGGCTTGTTCGGAGCTTTTGCACCCATTGCCGGAGGTGCTTTAGGCGAATTTTTACGAGGCAAAGTTCTTTACGAAGGTATAATCAGTCTGTCCGACATCAGACTTTTATTCGTAACAAGTACCTTTTTACGACTACTCTCACTCTCACTGATAAACTTCATATCCATACCCGATAATATTTCCGTTAAAGATATGCTTTCTTCTTTAACAATCCTACAAAAATATCTTCCTTTATACAACATACAGAGTTTTGCATCTGCCGGTATGAACTATATTGAAAATGCATCTTCAGCTATGACAAGAGGTGTAATCAATGTTGAGCGAAAAATTGATACTATGGTGACAAAGGGTGTTGATCTTGGTAAAACATTATTGTTTAGAATACATACCATAGATAAACAAATAGACAATAAACTTACCGAACACGAGGATCATATTAATAAGATAATTGATAAAATATTGAATATATTTAAGTACAAAAAATAATTGGCATACATATGTTTTAAATAATGAGAAAAGAGGAATTTATAGTGTTTAAAGAATATCTTGGATATATAACGGAAGCAGCAGGCAACTTAATGAATCATATCATACGCCTGTTACCGGGTATATTAGGTGCCATTTTAATTGTAGTGGTAACTTTATTGTTGGCAAAGCTTATAAAAAATCTGACGGTAAAAATTTTAAGAGCCGTTGGTATAAACGTGTTATCGAAAAGAACGGGTATGGATAAATTGCTTGAACCGATTGAGCTGGCATCCGGTTTCTCCGAATTGATCGGTATTATCATTTATTGGCTTATATTGTTTTTCGGATTGGCCTATGCTTTGAAAGTAGCGGGTTTTATGACAGCCCGGATATTGCTTGATAACGTTATACTTTATATACCAAAAGTATTTTTATCTATCATACTATTGGTCGTTGGAACCAATATAGCTTCATTTTTAGGTGCCTTAGCCGAAAAAGCAGGACTCGGTGCTCGCATTGGATATGCAAAAACTATAGGATATATCGTTAAATGTATCTTTATTCTAATAACGATCGTTAGCATCATAGAAGCATTGTCTGTAAATTTGGAATTTATAAAAGTCTTTATATATATACTTCTAGGATGCGCAGCCGCAATTATAACCATTATATTCGGTGTTAGCGGTATACAAACGGGTAAGGATTTGGTTGCCTTTATATTTATAAAGAAGGTCGTCAAACCTGGTGATATACTGATTTGGGAACACCGTCAAGTAGTTGTAGAAAACATTACAACTGTTTTTACGCAAACAAAATGCGGTACTCAATCCATTTATATACCCCACTCACTTTTATTGAAGGACTTAAAGGTAGTAAATCAAGACAAAGTGCCTTGAAGAAAATTTTTTAATTACTTACTCAATTTGAATATGATGTAGATCACAAGTTATTTATGCTATAATATTCTTCAAATATATAAAAAGGAATTATTTAAAATGACGACTATAAAAATTCCCACTTGGTATTATCAAGCATTTGATGCAGACAGATTATTAGATGTCCCCGCCGAAGGATATGGCGGATGGAAAAAAGCCGACTTGGATATTAATACCGAAACCACGGCGCTAGTCATTATGCACGCTTGGGATTGCGGGACATGGGAGAAATATCCCGGTTGGTTTAGAGCCATTGAATATATTCCCCGATCATATAAGATCTGTGAAACGGTTTTCCCAAAATTACTCAACGCGGTAAGATCAACGGATATGCGGCTTTTTCATGTCGTAAGCACAAATGATCCATATTATAAAGAATATCCCGGGTTCAAAAAAACGGTGGAATTAGCAGGTTCGGAGCCTATATCTCCAGAAAGAATTCAACCTGATGAATCTTATAGAAAGCTATTAAAGTTTAAGCAGGAGTATGCCCAACCGGGAAAGCATAATATTGGAGATATTCAACGAGGACGACCTTTAGTGGATTTCCCATCCAATGCAAAACCGGAAAGCGATGAGCCTATCGCGCAAAATTCCCACCAATTGTTTGCGTTATGTAAAAAGTACGGTATTAATCATTTAATTTATGGCGGATTCGCTATTAACGGTTGTTTATGGACATCTCCCGGCGGAATGGTGGATATGCAAAGAAGAGGTATAATTTGTTCCGCTATTAGACAAGCTGTCACCGCTATTGAAAATAAAGATACTGCCCGTACGGAACTGGCAAAAGAAATCGCATTATGGCAAGTTGCCTCCTTATACGGGTTTGTGTATGATGTAGATGATTTTACACAAAGCATTCAGAGTAAATAACAAAATAAACAAGATGACTTGTCCATAGTCGACAGTACCGAATATGAATTGATATCATTGATACGAGCAAACTAATTTGTATTAAAACAGATAAATTAATACAATTAACAGATAACGGTTTACGCCAAAAGGTTCATCGGCAATAAATTTTATGAAACACGAAGAAGTGCATAAGTAT
>CAZJOD010000064.1:0-3747 GCA_964547525.1 uncultured Clostridiaceae bacterium | reverse complement strand
GCAGTAAGTACGGTAAAAACATTGTCAGCATCGGTTGATAAACTGCATATAACACCTTTTGCACGCTCAATACCTGCTTTAGATAGTACATCTTCCAGTGTAGCATTTCCTTTAATGGTAGAAAATCCATTTTGAATAAGCTCTTCTACCTGTTCTTGGTCTTCTTCAATCACCACAAATGGTATTTTTTTCATTTGTAACTGCTGAATTACAATCTGCCCGATTTCTCCTGCACCACATATAATATAGTGGTCTTTTAGTTCATTGATTTTAGATACCATTCTCTTCTTCCTCCAAGTTTCTTTAAAACTTCCGTCAAAAAACAATGCAAACAAACTGGTCACACCATATCCTGCCACACCTAGTCCGGAAAAAATTAATAAAATAGAAAATATTTTTGCGGAAGCTGTCATGTCAGCAACTTCACGGTACCCAACAGTTGATATGGTTATAGTTGTCATGTATAAAGCATCAATAAAATTGATATCTAATAAAGTCATATACCCAATGATACCTACCACAATTATGGTAACAAAAGCTATGATTATGGTTATAAACTTTTTTCTATCTTCCATACTGTACCTTAATTCCTTATTAAATTAAACCCTATCCCCATTTTACAACAATTTCTTTTTTTTCATATACAGTACCGGCTATTTTTTTGATATAAAAAAAGAACCTATAAAAAATCATATGCATCTACAAGTTTTCAAAAAACTCGCTTACTAAAAATTTGCAATATACAACAGTAACAGAAAACAGCTCCGTTCAAACCGCTTCTTTCTTTAACAAGGATAGTACTGTCAGAAGCTTGACTGCTCAAGAACTGGAACAAGTACAAAAACTTGATCAACAAACGGACGAAAACCAAATAAATACCGGAGGGAATAGTCCGGAGAATATTTCTAATAGGGATCTCTGTCAGGTAGCCAAACAAGGAGGATGGATTTACTATATGAGCTATTATGCCGGAAGATCACCTGACGCTTTATATAAGAGTAGACCGGACGGTTCTGAAAGGACATTATAAAAGATGATTGGTTGTACACATACCATTTTAAAGAAATGAAATTCTGTAGGATTAGCCTGACAAGTGACGTGATACAATTTTTATACGATGATAGATTCATATACAATGATCATTATTTTACCATTTATAATGATTGGTTGTATTTTCGGGATCAATATACTCGAATTTGTAGGATGAAATTGGATGGGAAGGATCAAGAGGTCGTGTTTGATAACGAAGGTCATTTTATTAACTCGGGTCTTTGCATCTTTGACGATTGGATTTACTTCTATATGGATGTGCGGGAAAACGGTGTCAAGAAAAAATCTCTCTGCCGTATATATACCGACGGATCTTTTCTGCAGGTACTGGAGCATTAATTAAGGGGACAGTTAATGTGAAAATAGAATTCTTCCCAATAGAATATTTTTCATACATACTACTGTGCAAGAAACTTGTCAAGGCTATTCTCAACTTATTATGGAAGAATCTCTTTAGCTTAAAGGTTAACCTTTGGGTTATTTTTACATGAAATTCTATTAATATAACATGCTAAATTATGTTAATATTTGGAGTCAGATTCTAATGAATTGATATCTGTTCCAGCTACGTTCTATATAAGTCTTTAAGCGAGTAGACGCGCATATGTTATAAGATGATTTCCGGTTCCGGTCATGTGATTTCCACATCGCCGGAGCTGCGATTTCATTACACAAGAATATTCATTTTGCAAAATTGATATAAATTTATAATTACAGTTTACATCTGATATTTAAGTTTGTATAATTATGAAAAATATTTATGAAAAAGCATTATTTTATCAAATGTTATCAGGTACGCAGAATTTACTTGTATACAATATGTGCAGTTTTTATATAAGATTTAACCTTTAGTCATCACCAATAAACATTTTATCATAATATATCAAAAATACTTTGACTTATACAGTATAATTGTATACAATTATACGCAACAAAGAATATAAATAATAAAATATATATATAAGGCAAAATAAATAAAAAATCAGAAGGAGTTAATCAATATGTTGGAATTTAGCAAAAAGACTAATACCATAGAACAATCGGTGTATAAATATTCACTGCAAGATATATCCGAGCCGAACCTTTACAGAGACCTGTTTCCTTACGACAGCATCCCTAAAGTTTCATTTAACCACAGGCATGTACCTATCAATGTTCCGGATGATATATGGATAACTGACACGACTTTTCGTGACGGCCAACAATCTATCGCTCCTTTTACAGTAAAACAAACCGTGGACCTATTTGATTTACTTCATAAATTGTCCGGTCCAAACGGAGTCATAAGGCAGAGCGAGTTTTTCCTTTATACCGATAAGGACAAGGAAGCGGTTAGAAAATGTCAAGAACGCGGATATAAGTTCCCTGAAGTTACCAGCTGGATCAGAGCAACAGAGGGTGATTTCAAATTGGTAAAAAACATGGGTCTTGAGGAAACCGGTATTTTGGTAAGTTGTTCGGATTATCATATTTTTAAAAAGCTCAATATGACTCGAAAACAAGCTTTGGATCAATACCTTTCCATAATTAAAATGGCTTTGGATTACGGTATTCGACCCCGCTGTCATTTTGAAGACATTACACGGGCAGACTTCTATGGTTTTGTGGTTCCTTTTGCCATTGCATTAAAAAAGTTAATGGATGACTCCGGAATCCCTATAAAAATCCGGGCTTGCGACACCATGGGTTACGGCGTGTCATTTCCCGGCGTAGCATTACCAAGAAGTATTCCGGGTATCGTTTACGGATTATGGCATTATGCAGGATTCCCCAGCGAGCTTTTAGAGTGGCACGGACATAACGACTTTTACAAAGCGGTAGCCAACTCAACCACAGCATGGCTTTACGGTGCATCTTCAATTAACTGCTCATTGTTAGGCATCGGAGAACGTACCGGAAATTGCCCTTTAGAAGCTATGGCGATAGAATATACCGGTTTAAGAGGAGATACAAACGGTATGAACCTCTCGGTCATTACTGATATAGCCGATTATTTTGAAACGGAAATCGGTTATCACATACCTCCTCAGACACCTTTTGTGGGAAGGAATTTTAACGTAACACGTGCGGGAATCCATGCAGACGGTTTGCTTAAAGACGAAGAAATCTACAATATCTTTAATACGGAATTAATTTTAAACAAACCTCCATTAGTCGCCGTAGGACAACACTCCGGGTTAGCCGGTATCGCTCATTGGATTAACTCCTATTTCAAACTCTCGGAACAAGGAAAAGCGGTTAATAAAAAAGAACCATTAGTTATAAAAATCAAAGAAATAATTGATAAACAATATGAGGAAGGTCGAACGACCATTATTGCCGACAACGAACTCATAGACATGATACGTGATATCAGTCCGGAATATTTTAAATAAAACAAAAAAGGTGTCCTATACCAAAATATGACGTATGACACCTTTTTTTATACTAAAACTAATGATAATAAAAAAAGAAATGTGCCATCTATTTCCAAAATAGCTTCTTACTGCCTCATCAATTCTTTACAACTCCTGTACCGGTATTGTAGCATGCCCTACAGGGTCATTCCTATACGAAAGCGGTTTTTTGAAAAATAACCTATTTTGTTTCCTGTAAACTGCTGCATAGTAATTTTAAGTTTTGGTATCTTCTAAACATAAAAAAACCCACAAACCGATCTATCGATTCATAGGTTATGATGTGAGCTGACTAGGCTAA
>CAZJOD010000063.1:0-19089 GCA_964547525.1 uncultured Clostridiaceae bacterium | reverse complement strand
GAACCGTCCCCTTGATTCCATATCAATAGTATGCTTTCATGAGATCTTAAATATGCGGTAAACTTGCCATTTACAGGTTCAAGTGCCACCCCGGTCCATTCATTATTCAATTGTATAGGTATGGGCAAGTTATAACGGTTAAAATCAAAGGTGAATTCATAGGAAATGTCTTTCCAATTAATGATTAATAGTCGATAGCGATCTTTAAGGTCCTGAAGCCAAAAATAAGGCCTTAAGTCGTCTCCAAGATCTAAAGGTCTTGCAGCAACTCCCGTAGTGTTTAAAGCTTTTTTAACAAGGGAAAGCCCTTTGGCGTTCAGCATGGATATTCTGTCTCCTAAAAATACACTACCTCCGGACATTATCACTATATTTGTCCATGTTCTTGCTTCATCTTCGTTAAACACAGGACCGTACCGCCACCGTTTTGCAAATCCGACAGGGTTGGGATTGTTTGCACCCGGGTTTGTGACATTTGTTTCTATTTCCAATGATGTGTCCTGGCCACGAACGATCAAAAAGTCCGGATCATTGATCCATATTTTTTTATGCAGCCAATAGTTATGGAGAATCGAATCGATAACCCACTCCACATGACTCCAATGATTGTGTATATCTATACTGACACGACCGGAGTCTGCAACGTTAGGACCACATTCTTCCGGTAAAGAACAACCGATTATATGACTGTCTTTAACACAGCTTCTAATAATACGAAACAGCTCCCGCAAAGCTTCGTAAGGCCCTACCCCTTCTTTATAAAAACGTTTAACTTTTAAAAGACTATTGACATAATCCACTTTGAACAATCTGAAACCAATATTATATAAACGGGTAAATAACTCACGTAAAAATATCTGTCCGTCCGGGTTCGTAGGATCTATCAAATAATGGCCTCCGGCATCTGAGGGCAGAGGGTCGTTATATTGATTTTTTATCAAGATTCCGGGTGTACGCATCACAGGATAAGACAGAGCCTCCGCTTGCAACGGAGCCGTCCAAATACCGGGTATGAAATCTCTATTCTTTATTTCTTCCACTAATCGTTCCAAACCGCCGGGAAATCTATAATTTGGCTGCCATTCACCCCAATTATGGGACCATCCGTCATCCACAACGATATACTTAATATTCTGAGACAAATCAGGATTTTTTTTAATGGCTTCCATATTTTCAATTACATCATCAAGAGAAACGGTACGGAAATAATAGTCCCAAGAATTCCACCCTACGGGAATTTCTGAGACAGATGTTTGTTTTTCTTTATAAAAACTCGCATAGGCTTCCATTGCATCACGCATTGTCTTATCAGTACAAACCCAAAAAGATTCACTTTGATGAAATTTGCTCTTTGCTTCAGAATCATATTCAGTTTGAGCGTTAAAACGTAAATTTTTGGTATCCAATCTTAAAACAGTGCAATTTACATTATTATTTAAAGGGTATACCGCTGATAAAAAGACACCTTTATAATCTGCATCCTTGAAAACACCACAGGCTTTTGCCTTGAAACTTTTATTCGATTTATCAATCTCAGCGTTTTTACTTATATAATCTAGATCTGAGACCTTCACAAAACCTGTGTCGGTTACATGATTTCCGGATACCGGTACAAGCCAATTATCCAAGTTGTTATTACTGTCACCAAGGTTGGCATTATAGTCGAATTGCAAAGGAATAATAGATTCTAACCCTATAGGAGCTGTATGGTCAACCGATAAATACACTTTCCATCCGCCGGAAACCGCTTCAAAGCTCCATACAATTTGCATATTTAAATTTGATCCGGTGACAAACCACCGGTCTTTGTTTTTTTCTATTTTTATATTCTCAAATGAACTAAGCTTTAGGGGTTCTCCGTTAATGGGTAAAATCTGAAAATTTAAATAATCGATCCGAGATCCTAACAAACTGTTGAATTCTTTAATCATATAAAAACCTCCGGTGTCATTTACTTTTATCATTGTAGCATACCAATAGGAAAATATCCATAATATTACTGAATACTGAAGAATCAATAAGGAAATTTATAATTATAAGTATGTACATTCCGGTATAATATAAATATGGTTTATACTGTTAAAACTAAGTTTTATTACAATAAACGAGCGAACATTGATACGGAGTTGTAAAATAAATTGGTGAGGGTGAAAGTATTTTAGATAACAAAGCGGCATTGTTGCACTCCGATTCACAATAAGTGAGTTATTGCAGTAAAATCATTATTAATATTCGGTAAAAATTAACTGTGAAGGAGGGTGAGGTATTAATTAAATTTCATTCATTAATATAAGGTTTTACCGGTATATATGAATATGACACAGTGTTAACATGTGTAACAAATAACGCTTATATCGTTTAGTGTTTTAACGATGCAGCGGATATAAGGAGTGAGATTATGACTGATAACATATTAAATCAATCAGGTGAAAAAGGCAGAAAAGTTTTAGAATTCGGTAGAATTATTAGTAGGGAAACTGAAATTCCCCATGACAATGGAATCCTTATTACGGCACCGGGTTGTCAAATGGGGTTAAAAGCGTCTCAATTAATTAAAGAGCGGTTTGAAAGTATAGGATGTAAGGCGGAAATACTGTATAATCCTGAACATGATGTTATGTTAAACTGTAAATGTCCGATAATAGTTATTGGAAATTTAGCGGATAGTAAGTGTGTAGAATATCTATATTATAAATTTCTATGTATAACCGACAAGAGTTATCCGGGTGATAAAGGATACCGGCTGAGTACCGTTATAGATCCGTTTGCTACCGGGTTTAATATCATACATATAGGATATTCCGATGATGACGGTCTGGAAAATGGAGTGAGAACTTTTTTGAGTAAAGTTTCCAATCCGATTCCATATTTAAATGAAGTGTTTTATACCAAATTACCGTATGACCGGGATTATATTGATAGCATAAAACATATTGTATTACCTGCAAAAACCGATTTAATACCGTCTAGCGGAGCGTCAAACTGGTGGGCTACAGGTCTTGTATCTTACATTACCGGAGATCCGAAACCTCTTGAAACATACCTGGACGGATGGCGCAAGATGATTGAATTATCAAAGTTAAATGATTATTTAATAATTAATACTCATTTATATATGTATTACCATATGGAACCATGGAGATTATTAGAATACTCCGGAATGATTCCTGATGAGTTGAGAGGTCCCATTGAAAAATGTATTTTTGATTGGGCGCAGAGCTCTCAAGGAATAGGATATGCAGGTACTCACAGTTCTGCTAAAAATCTTCCGTCCCATAATCATACGATGTTCTGTGCATTGTCGCTTGTTTATGCAGCTGATTATTTCAACAAACGCTATCCGAAATTAAGTGAGCCTAAAAATTGGAAAAAAATCGCAGATGATGTATTCTACACTTTTAATAATAACGGATGGAAACCATATTGCGACGACTCTTCATACTCAAATCAAGTGAGTATACCGTTGGTTTGTATGTATTCTATATTTGAAGACAACCATGTATTTTTAGATACATCGGCAAGAGAAGCCGGAAAATGGGTTAAAGCTATTATAGGACAAAACGGTATCATTCCTTCTTTCGGAGACGGTTCGGTTAAAAGTCCTTTTCCTATGGCAATTGCAATGCTTTTTGCTCATTATTATAAAGACGGCGAAATGCTTTTTCTAATAGATCGTTTTAAGGAGAAAACATATACTTTAGGAACAGGTAAAACAAGATTATTCGATTCAGGGGTAAAATCCGTACCTATTTCAGAATCTTCGGTAATATCATGTATTCCTATGGATAAGTACATATACGATGTTTGGGATAAAAATACAGCCGAAGGAAGAAGATTGGCAACGACACCGCCGTACGGACGGTATGAAGATTGTTTTGATAAAGTATCAATACGTACCGGATGGAACCGTACGGAAGACGACTTCCTCTTAATAGATGGTCTTGGAAGTAATGGTGTACATGCGTATAATGATGCAATGGGAATACTGGACTATACAAGCAAAGGATTGGTTTGGTTGGTTGAAGAGAACTGTTACAGATGGCCCGAACCTGAAAATTGTTCTATCCTGACGGTTGCCCGTGATGGTTATGCTTCGGATATTCCGGGTTATGCCTTAATGGAAGAACAAAAAGTCATAGATGAAAACAAATTTTATTTAAGAATGAGATTAAAAAACTATAACGGTACCGATTGGATCAGAGAAATTTTTATGATTAAAGGATTGTGTATTGTATTCCACGATACCGTTGTTCCGGAACAAAGCGGCGAATATGTCATATGTGCGCATTTCAGAACTCCTGCCAAAGCTCGTGTTGAAGGTAATACTATGAAATCTTTGCGATATGATCATAACGGTAATGTATATGAATTAAGACTCACAGGCTATGGCTCGGCTGATGTCAATGTAAGTGTTGAAGAGATTCCATTCGGAGAAAGATTATTTTCATACGGAGGAATGTATGATGATATAAATATGAAAGATACCGCAAAAAGTCCGTATTATAATCCCATGTGGACGGCACGATATAACAATGACGACTTGGTAGTATCATCTATGACAACTCAATCCTCTGTACACTTGGAAAAAGGACGAAAAATATCTTTTACCCATACGGTTTTTCCTGCAAAGCCTGAAGATGATGATATAAACCTTCAAAAATCAGGAGATAGAATACAGTTGTCATATAAAGATAAATTATATGATTGTCCTTTTATACACGTTGCGGATAGCTTAAAAAACGGGAAATCTCAACAAACAGTAATGGATAGTAATAAGGTAGATTTACGTACCAAATTCACTATTAATAGCAGCATTCTAAGTTTTAAAAAGATTTGTGAAAACACATATGTGTGTGCTATGGAAAACAGAAACCTTACCTTGGTTGAAAACGGTGAAATCTGTTGGGAAAAATCATTAAAAGGTGAGATAAATGTTATTGAGTATATTGCACAAAATAAAATGATTGCGGTAGGTCATGGCAAAAACAAACTCTCTACCATAGATTTAAAAGGAGAATTGCTTTGGGAAACACAAACAAAGAGAGTACCTACATTATTCCCAAGCTGGGAACTTCCTTATCCTAAAATAGTAAGTATAAATTGTTTTGTAAGTGATAAAGACTCAATAATTGTAACCGGCTGTGGTGACAACCGGATAAGAATATATAACAGTACCGGTAAAATGTTAAATGATTTTTATACATATGCGACAGTTCCGGATACGGTTGAGATTGTTGACATAGATCAAGATAAAGCGCCGGAAATTCTCGCCGCAAGTAAAACAGAATCATCATCAGGCACATTTTATGTTCATGACATTTATGGAAACCCAAAGAGAAATATATCGGTAAGCGGATGGTTATGCAACATCAGATGTCATCAGCTATATGGTAATAACGGAAGTTATACACTGGTGTGCGGTATGAATTATTCTCATAATTTTAAAATCTTTAATATTGAAAACGGTAACCAAAAAATCATATGTGAGAAAAGTTTGGGTGGTACGGTAGCTTCAATATGTATGAATGACGATAATACTGTAATATATACCGGAACATCAAAAGGCTCGGTATTGGCCTTTGATGACAAAGGTAATCATAAATGGCACGTATATGTCAAAGACAGTGTAAAATCGCTTTTTAGCGCAGGTGGTAATGTAATAACCGTTTGTGATAACGGGAACATATGCGTAATATCTACAGACGGTGTGATGAAAGGGACATGTAGATTACCTGAAAAACCGGCATTTTGTATGAGAGATCAAGACAATGTTTTGATAAGTTGTAAAAATTCGGTCTATGCAATTGGATTTCAATGATTGATTGGAGATTTAATAAAAATTTATATTAAAGACCGGTTTATGTCACATAATACTTGATTTTAATGTGGGATAAACCGGTTAACTCTTTTATTTTAGATGAATGTGTCGTTAAAGAGCATTATTACATATAGGTATGACCGTAAAATTTTAACTCATAGCAAAGTCTATATTGTATTAACAAAAAACCTTACTGTTTTTCAATTAAACGATTAGGAGCATCAAACAATAATGCTTGCGCCTCGTCGAAAAGTGCTCCGGGCTTCATGTAAATGGGAATAACCCGTTTTGCATTAATTAAAGCCGCACATTTTACCGCTTCTTTCGCATCCATATTATATACTCCGTCTGTTGGGAGTAAAGCGTAATCCAATTCGAGGAGCTATAGGTATAATGTATAAAGATGAATGTCACTCATAAAAAAGATTAACGTTTTGTTATATTGTACAGAGTTTTTCTGTATGCTTGAGGTGACATACCGGTCTCTGTACGGAAAGTTATGTAAAAATAGCTATCTGAGTTGAAACCACAAGCTGTACAGATTTCGGATATTGTATGATCCGAATGGGTGAGGAGAAATTTTGCGACTTCTAACCGACTTTTTGGTAATCTATATATATAGTTAAAAATAAAAACCTGTTAATTAGTGAGAAGTGAGAGGGGACAAAATGCTAGAGAATTATACAGGAATGAACATCGCCGAATATTTAACAGATAAATATGAAAAGGAAAGCTTTCTGGTTGCATATAGACAACTCTTTTTAAACTTTGATAATAATGTGGAGTATGAACGATTGAGTGAACAAATTGCTCTATGCGAGCAAACCATAGATTTCTTATATGCTACACCCGGTCCTGTGAGATATATTCCGGGAACTCGTTATGAATTAGAGAAAATAGTTAACAATATTTGTTGCAATAGTAAAAATGAACGAGATACGGTTTTATCTATCATGTGTTATATTAGAGATTTATATAAAAAATATGATAGAAGTATACTTTTCTACGGAGGTACCGAAGAAGAATTGATAAAAAAGGGTGAATGGTTGTGTGAATGTGTTTCCAGGTTAATGGTTGCACTTTGCGAAATCAAATCTATTCCCGGTAGGACGGTATTTCATGTTTTTTCCGGACATTTTACAACTGAACTGTTCTTTGAAGACAAATGGGGGTATATAGACCCTAGGTTCGGTCTTTTTTATCTTGATAAAGGTCGATTCGCTTCGGTAGAGGAGCTTATCCGTCATAGGGAAATAATTTTAAACCAAAACGATTTTGTAAGATCTTTTAGTGTGGATTACTGTAATTACGATTACAGAAGTCATAGGAATATTCACTTTTGTTTAAGTCCGATAGAGTTACAATGTTATTGCAGTTATTCTCTTATGGATCAAAATAAATATCACTATGATTGGGTTAAATATGAAACAGCCCAAGAGAAAATAAAAGATGGACATGACAGATATTTAGAATTGGCAACTTTTATTTTTTTAAAGTAGGCAAATCATATGGAAAAGTGAGGAACACGAATGGAAACCATAAAAGAGCTACCTTCCGCTTGGAAAAACGAGACTTTACATGATGTACCTATTGTTCTAAGAGATGACGGATTTACTCAGTTCTATTGGGTAGATAGAATGGATAAACTCATATTGGAGAAACGATGTATAAACTATTTATCTGATACTAATGTAAAAATCAAAGAATGGGGTTTAGGTCCGGGGAGTGTTTTCACATTCGATACAAAAGTCGGGGAAGTTTTCGGTAGTAAGTTGTCCGAAAAGCAATTAGCTATTTTGGGAGAAGGTGACCGTAGAGTATTCAGAAATGTAAAAGCTCTCATCTCCAATGGAGATGATCCTTTGGCGGTTGTAGTTAATAAAGGACATGAGATAGGCTTAAAAGTATGGGCTCGGTTTGAAATGAACCATGAATACGGACCTGCCGATGATAGAAACTGGATGTGGGTAGGCCTTGTCGGAGAGTTTAATAAAAAGCATCCGGAATATAGGATACCAAATAGTGTCAATATGGATTATAGTATTAAAGAAGTGCGAGATTTTAAATTGGCGATAATTAAGGAGGTATTGCAAAAAGGTGTAGACGGTATATCTATGGATTTTGCAGTATACCCTCCATTCTTAAAAGATCCAGTTAAAGACTACCGGATTATGACTGATTTTATAGCTCATGTTAAAGAAATGACCGAAGAAATAGATAAAAAGGAAAACAGAAAAGTAAATATAATTGTTCGTGTTCCTGACAATTATCATGCTATAGGTTTGGATTGGAGAACATGGATTCAAAAAGGGTTGATTGATATCATCGTACCTACTGTAGTACATTTGCAAGATCAATTTGATGTTTCAGTAGATGAATTTGTGCAAGAAGCAAAGGGTACGGGATGTAAAGTCTTCGGCTGCGTCCGTCCCTATTTGGGATATTATGATTGCGATCCAAAACCTCAAGATGAAAAATCCGGTGTGATACGTTATGACCGTGAAATGACACATGAAATGTTTTTTACAAAAGCGTTTTTACTGTTAAGAGCAGGAGTAGACGGCATACAAATAGCGACAGGTTCCGGAGACCTAACATCAGAAGAGAGTAATTGGAAGCAAAAAGCCGATGCCTGGAAACCTTTATACAATGATTTGGGTAACCCAAATGTTTTAATGTATAAAGATAAAAATTATTTGGTGAATCGAAAAGACCATTTACCGCTTACATTATCGAGTCGGAATAGAACCGGAAATTTTGTGGTAAGGATTGCGGATCATATTCAAGAGCTGTTAAAAGAAAATCGTAAAATACATATGAAAATGATTTTTTTCTGTAGTGGATTGGAGAAAAATGAAAAATTAAATCTGTTTATAAATAAAAATGGCCCCCTGGTATTAACTCATGTAGATTTTATTGAGAAGGATGATCCAATTGAAACAACAGCCGAATATATTTCCAAGTACGGAGAGCAAATCTTTTTTGAAAAAGATTGGTGGAAAAAGGGCATGCGTGAAGTGGTTGTACCGGTAGAATGGTTCTCTTTAGGGATTAACGAAATAAGTGTAAATTATGAGTGTAGCTCGGATGAAGCAAATAAGTTTAGAATAACCGATATAGATATAAAACTTTTCTTTGGATGACATTAAGCATGTTATAAAAATTTTGCGTTAAGCATAAAATGGAGGTAAGAAATGAAAAGAATAATGTTGGTTTTTATCGTCATAATAGCTTTATTAGTTAGTATGACAGCATGTACGAAAATTGAAAATGATCCGCAGAACGAGGTTACAACATCTCCAACTAACACTACACCTGACATTACTACTAAAGCTCCGGCTGTTACGACTACTCAGGTGCAAACAACCACGACAAAGAAAGAGGAGACGCAAATAGTAAATCCCTTTGCTGAAAAGATGACCATTAATTGGTTGTTAGGTACTTATTCTTCACACTTGTATGAGGAAGGTCGATGGGATGAGTTGGAACTTGAGGAAAAATTTAATATTGACTTAAAAATGTGGAACGTCCAAATAGACTCAAGTAATATGGAGCAAATACAAATGATGTTAGCTGCGGGTGATGTTCCGGATTATGGATTTTATTATACTACCGGAAGATACCTGGTTGAGAACGGACTAGGTAGAACTATTAATTTGAATATGATAAAAGAATATTATCCGAGTTATTATAAGATGCTTAATACCGATCCGGTAGGATTAGAATTTAACAAGGTAGAAGATGCTGAAAATGAATATTATGGTTTTACGGGTGACACGGTAATGGCGAATTATACAGGGCATGTACCCATGTGGAGATTAGATTGGTTGGAATCTCTAGGGTACAAATTGGATAACTTGGTTCCGTTATCTTTTTATGCTCACACCGGTTATGATAATAATGTTTACTTCTCAAATACTAAATTTTCTGTAGATGATGTAAAAGAAATTTACAGAGCCTTTACAGAAGATGATCCTGACGGGAATGGTGTAGACGATACATATGGATCTGCATTTTCCAATACTTGGTATGATGTTTATACCGCATATGGTATGTTTGGATATGATACCGATGGTAATCACTTTTATAAAGATCCAAATACAGGGGACTATGTACCGTATTATGCTTACACACCTTACAAAGAAAACTTAAAGTTCCTTACAGAAATGATAAACAACGGTTATATGCGCAGAATACCCGGGCTGGTTTCTTACTACGACGAGCTTATAGCTACTTGGAGAACAGGTAAAACAGGATTCATGAATGCCCTAAGCGGTTCATCTATTCTCGGTTATAACTTGCAAGCTGTTAATAGACCACCCTTGTCCATCTTAGAAACCGAACCGGATGCAAAATTCGTAATCACTCCGACACCCGGAGTAGGTAAGTTTAGACCCTATTGGACATTCAACTGGAGTGAAGGCTATACTCACCCGGTAGGCATCAATGTAGACGACACAAAATTAATTCGATTAATGCAGTTGTTGGAGTACGCTTATTTTGGAGATAACTGGTTAAGGTATAAGTGGGGTATCGAGGGTATTCATTATAAGT
The DNA here is from genome assembly GCA_964547525.1 of uncultured Clostridiaceae bacterium. Taxonomy (GTDB): domain Bacteria; phylum Bacillota; class Clostridia; order JAAYHZ01; family JAAYHZ01; genus CAZJOD01. The sequence continues at coordinate 8,717 of CAZJOD010000063.1, read as the reverse complement.
GGGCGGGTGAAGCGTTCAATAGCCCTTTAATTAAAACCGATCCTAATATTATACCTGTAAAATATGCCGGTAAAGGAACCAATGTATTTGGTCAATTTGGAAACATTAGTTTTGTAACTGATGATAAGGTATATAACGATTATGACGCTTTTACCATACAAATGGTGGATTATTTTGATCAGTATAGTGAAGGTGGATGGAAAAGCAATAAATTATGGATCAGGCCGGGCAAATACTTTTCTAACTTTACAATGCCTTCAAGCTTGTTTGAGAAATTTAAAACGTTAAGAACTGAAACCAATGCTGAGATTAGTGCCGTTCATAGTGATTTCAGTAAAAGGGTATGGGGAGGTCAAATTGCAAATATGGATACCGAGTGGGAACAGTATATAGAACAAATCTATGCAGCCGGATTGAATTTGTGGGTAAAAATTTGGAATGATGACCAAATAAAAACATTTGATTATTACAGTACAATAAAATAGGAGATATTCTTGCCAAGACTTGTTTAAAATATACTGCCGGCAGGTCTTGGCTTTTTGCTACGGCTACACCATTTGAGATTTTTACTTTTATATCAAATAATAAATATTAATCGTTTATTGTAAAAAAAAGCAGGCCATACCGGTTCGGGAATATAATGACAGATTCGAAAACAGGCGCCATTGTATTCATCGGGAATCGAACCGTATTGCTTTTGAAAACCCCTTTCAAGTATAAGATTGTATGATACACCGTCCAATAGAGACCGGTATATTCGTAAAAACCTCCGTAAATCAACGGTTCTTCATATTCTTTCATGATATTCACTGCTTCTTCGTTTCGGTTTGCCTTCAAATGTGCACAAAATTCGAATGTGACTTTCGGAGCATACTAAAATTGCATTGTTAATTTTAGCTATTTCACGTTTACCGGAATTGTTACAGGTTATCTTGATAATATTATGTCATTTGATTCATCAATACATCGATGAATCAGAAGAACCGTCCCCTTGATTCCTATAGGTTCGTTATAATTCTATTTCCTGCTCCGGGCGCACAATTAAACGATTAGGAGCATCAAACAATAATGCTTGCGCCTCGTCGAAAAGTGCTCCGGGCTTCATGTAAATGGGAATAACCCGTTTTGCATTAATTAAAGCCGCACATTTTACCGCTTCTTTCGCATCCATATTATATACCCCGTCTGTTGGGAGTAAAGCGTAATCCAATTCAAGGGGAGCGAATTCAGACATTTCTTCTGTCGTGGATGTATCTCCTGCCGCATAAAGCTTTATATTATCAAAATATAAGATATAGCCGACACATTGATTTTTGTTATGACGGTTATTATATGCAGGCACAGCGATTATTTTTATTTTTCCCTGTTCAAAAGTTTCATAAATCCCATTTTGATATGCATCATCATTTGAGATGATTACAGTTTCAGGTTTCTTCGGAACCTTTTCTATCATATTATGATCTTTGTGCCCGTGCGTAACCAAAATCAAATCTGCAAGTTTATCATATCCTTGCCCGGCATACGGATCTACATAAATTACTAATCCGTCATCGGTAGTGATCCGAAAACTACCATGTCCTTGAAATAATAATGTTGCCATATAAAATCCTCCTAACCCTTAATTTAAATTATAATAATAATTCGACTGCTACCGATCATAATCGGTATAAACCCATTTATTGTGAACGGCGTTGAAATAAATCCGGTTGGATGTTAGTTCGTTTATTGCATAACAATAATGTTATAAATTTTAACGACCTTTATTAAACTCATGTATTGCATCTATCATTGCAATGATGTTCTCAACCGGGGTTTTAGCTTGAATGTTATGAATGGCGTTAAAAACGTAACCACCGTTTTCTGCAAATATCTCGCATCTATCCAATACCTGTCGCCTTACAGCATCTACAGATCCAAACGGAAGAACTTCTTGGGTATCGATCCCGCCTCCCCAAAAAACCATTCTGTCACCATACTTGCTTTTTAGTTTTTTTGGATCCATGCTCTGTGCCGAGCATTGAACCGGATTAATTATATCAAAACCGGATTGGATAAATAGATCTATGAACGGTTCTATGGCACCACAACTGTGTTTGAATGTTTTCCACTTTGTATTTTTTTTAATCCAATCATTAATTTTAATATAATAGGGCATGTATAATTCTTTAAAAGTTTTATCCGAGCAAAAAGTACTTTGTTGTGTGCCAAAATCAGTACCGCATATATATGCCACGTCAACATATTCACCCATGGTACTATTTAACTTGATCAAATTATTTATTGCAATATCGGTTTGTTTCTCAAAAATCGTTTGTATATAACTTTTACGAGTAACTGTTGATATATACCATTCGGTTACGTCACGAATGCCTTTGGGTTTTTTTAAGGACATTCCGGGAACTCGAGCTATATCTCCTAATCCCATACCTCCGAAAGCTGCTATAACACCTTTTCCTGCTTGTGTAGCCTTTATGGCCTCATCTTTAAAATGCTGCACCGCCGCTTCGGTGATCGGTGAAAATTCTTGAAGATTATCATTAGGGTCTAACATCTCTTCATTTATTTCAGGCTGTCTTACAATAGCATCGAAATAAAAACCGCCTTTTGGCATTTTACCACTGGGTTCAATGCTAATGTCACCTTCGGGATACGCATAAGTATTGCCTTTATCATCAACCGTTGTGTGAAATTTCTCCGGGATTAAAACTGTTTGTCCGCTTTCTAAAAGCCATTCTTTCCAGTTTTCATTAGCAACACCGAATATGTTGGTTTTTCCCCTTAAACCTATTATGTCGATGCCCATAGCTTTTTGAAGGTCTTCATCAATTAGTCCTAAGAATAAATATGGTTCATGAACTTTTACAGGTCTTTTTTCAAGGCCGTAATATGTTCTGAGTTGTTCGACACAAGAAACATGCAAGCCTGTCACACTTGTCGAACCAAAATCGACCGGAACCGGTCCTGGTTTATGATTTAATGCGTTTTTAAGCTTTTCTCGTGAATTCATTTTTTTGCTCCTTCTTCTGAATAAGCAAGTTATTAATAAATAAAAAACGATCCTGGAAAATACTTTACAAATTTAGTCTTTTATTCTCTTATTATTATATCTTATACTAGGCTTTATTGAAAAGAATTTTTCAACAATATGGAAAATTATAATTTTTATTCTTTTGCAATAACGATATTTAACCGGTATCTTAGAACTGAATAATTTAATCGAAGTTGTCGAATCCTTCACTTATAAGAATTTAAAGGTGGATTTAAACAAAATCTTTGGTGCATGAATACGACTCAACTTATTTTTAACCATAAAATTGGTATAAGTCTAGCAAGTAATTTTGTTAATTAAAAAGGAGGTTCGATGTACAAAATTTATATCGTGGTAAACCTGTCGGTACAACAGCTTAAACATGTATTTTTCATTAGAAATACGGTGTTAATATATGTTATGTTGTCTTAATAGTGCTAATGTTTTGTAATTTTTTTGTAACTACTTTTTTTAAAATGTCTCCTATAATGAGGATGTGAATTGATAATAATAAATTTTGGAGGTTAAATAAATGAAAAAATTAATTGTTCCGGCTTTACTAATATGTTTAAGTTTAAGTGCATGCAGTATTGACGGTAATGTCAGTGATAATTTAAAGACACCGAATTATCCTGAAAATACCACAAAAAAAGAGAGTACGTCTGTGACGACTAAGAACGAGGTGGAAATAAGTGAAACAAGTGAAACGAATGAATATCCTGAATCGGATATGTTGTTTGAAAGCTTTATGCAGCTTGTAGAAGAAGATGCCAAAGCTCATGAGTTGGTAGCGTATATTGACAGATATATAGATAAAGTTACCAAAGATAAAGCCGATATAATGCTGCTTGTTTTAGAGGAAGTTTTAGTAGTACATGAAAGCTATTATCAAGGGAAGTTTTTTAACAACGAATACACACTTGAGCTAAACAATGCATCACAAAACGGTTTAGACGGAAAAATAGTTGATAAGATCAAAAATACAGAGCTAAAAGCACTGTTATCCGAAGTATTTAAATCCGGTTATAAACTTATAAGTCGTGAAGGCAGTGTTTATCCCATAATTGATTACCGGTTTTTAAGTAACTACAACCAATTTTTATCAACCTATACTGCTGAATATATGGGTATTATGGCGGTAGAATCGGATAAACCGGTTGCTGCCGACGCAGCTTTGATAATTTCATGGGATGAGCTTGCCGAAAGATTATTAAAGATTGAATTGTTTTTAGAAAAAAACGACGACTTTATAAGGAATGAAGATCTCGAGTATATGTATTTTAATTATTTAAAAATGTATTTAGCGGGGCTTGATAATACACCGGCATATGATTATAAGACAAAAAAATATAAGGATGAAGTTATAAATAGTTTTGAAAAATTTATAAAAGAAAATATGGAATCACAAAGCGCCGAAATAGTAAAATCGTATTTGGATATACTTAAAGCTAATGATTTTAGTTTTACAGATAATGTAACTAACTTTTCATACCTACATGTAAACTTCAAAAGTGCATTCAGGTATAATTATGTTAATCAAAATCTTACGAAATTAATGCCTGATAAAATTGGATTCACATGGATATATAACGGGTTTGCAGAGTATGGACATATTATGACAATAGAAGATATAATAAAAGAAAACGAGCAAATACAATATATAATAAAAGGTGAGGTTGAGGACGCATCTGACGGAGAATCCGGGGAAGGTAAAGATTTTTACAATCTGGATATCATATATATAATTGACAATGCGACTATTATACAGATTAAAAGTGAAAATATTATGATGGATTCCGAAATGGACAGGTTGGAGCTTATAAAAGCTCCTTTGCAAAAAGGAAACAGTTGGTTACAAATTGCTATCGATAAAAACGGCAACGAACGATACTTAAATTGTGAGATAACTGCGGTAAATGAAGTTGGGAATTCTAAAGTGTATACTGTAGAATACAAAGATCAAGACAGCGATTATTATGAAGTAAGAATGATAGAAGAAGGTTTGGGAGTGGTATCTTTTACAAAACTGTGGATGTCTCCCGAAGGAAATTTTGAGATTGGTTACGGATTATATAAAGAGGCGTCCGGTTATCAATTAATTAATTAATAAATTTGCAGCTGAGGTTTTATAATGAAGGGGAAAGTATTATTACTGGAAGATGATGAATCCATAAGAAGCATGATTGCTATCAATTTAAAACGTGTCGGAATGTATATATTGGAAGTGGGTACCGGAGAAGAAGCACTTGATATGGTTGACCGACATAATGATATTGATATAGCCGTTTTAGATATCATGCTTCCCGGGATTGACGGAATACAGGTTTGCAGGAAAATCAGAAAAGACCGTCCGTTTACAGGGATCATAATGTTAACGGCCAAAGCACAAGAAAAAGATAAAATTAACGCTTTGGAAAGCGGTGCGGATGATTATGTTACAAAACCTTTCAGTGTTGCGGAATTTATGGCCAGGATGAACTCCCTGATTAGAAGAGTAAAAATAAATATAGAGGGGGTTCAAACAGGCGTTATTAAACAGGGCAAGTTTGAGATTGATGAAAATTCAAAAAAATTCTATAAGGATAAAATTGAGATAGAATTAACTCCAACTGAGTTTTCAATTGTCAAATTGTTTATGAAAACTCCCGGGAAAGCTTACGATAGAAATGACATTCTTACGGAAGTGTGGGGTGAATATTATTTCGGAGAATTAAAAATTGTTGATGTTAATGTAAGAAGATTGAGAAAGAAGATAGAAGACGACCCTTCGATACCTCGCTATATTGAAACGGTTTGGGGTATGGGATACAGGTGGAAAGAGGTTTAAATATTTGAAAAAAAGTATTGGTAGAAGGATTTTTATCAGCAATTTCATACTTGTGTTTTTTACTATAACTTTATTTGAAATTATCTTTTTTGTGGGAGTGAACCGGTTTTATTACGGAGGCGCTTTAAGAATTCTTACAGACAGAACGTTGTCCAACACAAACTTTTATAACATGTATTTAAAATATGAGAACCTCGAAAACAAGGCTCATACAATTTTAATGAATTATAAATACAAGGATGAGGCGGAGCTGCAGATTATTGATATTGACGGAAATATTATAATATCTTCCACCGGTTATATACATAGTGAAAAAATAAATACAGAACATATCAGCACTTTAAGACCGGGAGAAGTTTATTCATGGCAGGGAAGATTGAAAACAACAGGCGAAGAGGTAATTGCCGTTTTATCTCCGTTAGTTACCGGAGATAAAATTACAGGTTATTTGCGATTTGTAAGCTCTGTGGAAGAGATAAGATATTTGGTTAATGACTTAATTTACAAATCAGTAATTTTAGGAGGATTTATACTCTTAATATCATCTGTCCTTGCCATTTTATTATCTCAAACATTGATACGACCGATTAAACATCTTACAGCCGTATCAAAAAAAATCGCTAAAGGAAACTTGGATGTTATCGCACATAAAAAATATGATGATGAAATTGGTGAATTATCCGATGCCTTAAATTTTATGGCTGAAGAACTTAAAAAAAGTGATAACATGAAAAATGAATTTATATCTTCAATTTCTCACGAAATACGAACACCGCTTACTTCCATACGAGGATGGGCTGAAACTATTGAAAACGGTGGAATTGACAGTGAAGAAAACAAGCAAGGTATTAGTATTATTCTAAAAGAATCAAAAAGGCTTACCGGATTGGTCGAACAGCTTTTGGATTTCTCAAGATTTGAATCGGGTCGCTTACATATGAATTTTGAAGAAGTTGATTTGAACTCATTAATAAAAGATGTATTAAAACTTTATGCAATAAAGTCGGAAGAAAAAAACTTGCATATTAATATAAATTTGGATCCGAACATAACTTATATTACAGGTGATGCGGACCGATTAAGACAAGTATTTATAAATATCATTGATAATGCATGCAAGTTTTCATATAAAGACGGACAAATAACCGTTTCAACCTTAAGCTTTGTAGACGGGGCAAATGTGTATATAGAAGACCAAGGTATCGGTATACCCGCTAATGATCTGCCCCGAGCTACAGAAAAATTTTATAAAGGGAAAAGTAAGCGGACAGGAACAGGGTTAGGGCTTGCAATAAGCAAAGAAATAGTTATAATGCACAATGGAACCCTAAACATTGAAAGTATTGAAAACAAAGGTACAAAAGTCATTGTTTCATTACCGAAAAATTCTAAATAACAAAAAATTATTTATACATTATCACGGTTGTTCCTATTGATACTTGACTGAACAATTCATTAACATCTTTGTTATACATTCTGATACAACCGTTTGACACGGCTGTTCCTATTGATGCGGGATTATTGGTTCCATGGATTCCGTAGCCCGGTTTTGACAAGCCCATCCAACGTGTTCCGAAAGGTCCTCCCGGATTCACTTGTTTATTTACAATTTTATAAGTACCCACAGGGCTAGGTGTCGCAAGTTTACCGATAGCGATGGGGTATGACTTTACAAGCTTTCCTTGTCTATAAAAGGATAATCTTTTTGCGGTAAGGCTGATTGATATTAATACCGGTAAAGGAGCTATGGGTAAACAGATAATCTGTCCGACAGTTAGGTTTTCCGGGACAATCCCAGGGTTTGCAGTTATTAATTCATTAACAGAGATATTGAATGCTTTTGCAACCGATGAGAGGGTGTCTCCGGATTGAATGACGTAATAGTTTGATGTGGGACAAACGGTTTGACTCTGTCTTGGTATGCAAATTAATTGTCCTATGTATAAATTTTCTGCAATGACACCGGGATTGGCCGCATAAATTTCACTAACGGTTATATTAAACTTACGAGCAATACCGTATAATGTGTCTCCGGATTGTATTTCATATGGGATACCACCTTGGGGGCAGCCACCAAAATAATTAATATGATTCATTTTATTTTCCTCCGTAATTAACTAATAACAGTATATTTGTCTTATGTTAACCATGTTACAACGATTAAAAGGTTATTCGCATACGGACAAAATATTAATGCTATAAAGCTACAATTTTTCAGGAGGTTACATATGAGATAAAAGTCATTTTAGGTAAATAACCGGAGCGGAAACTGCAGTGTTTTATATAGGATATATAATAAATATTAGATCTGACTGTCTTGTTGTATTTATATATTATATAAAAAGCCGCTTACAAACAATTATCGGGTGTAAGTGGCTTTTTTACACGTTTTGGGTATTTGATATTCCCAATATTAAATTATATAATCGGTTGCTTAACGGATGGACTATCATGACCTATATAGTGATAGGGTTTTGTTATTCATAATCTTCCGCTTCCATCTTCAATTTTTCCAGTTCATTTTTTAATTCAATAACAATATCTTTATACTCATCATTATCATACACGTTATTCATTTCCATAGGATCGTTTTGCAAATCGAACAATTCCCATTCGGGATCGGTTTCTATATTTATGCAGCCTGCTTTACCCATTGGTTTTCCGTAATAATATATTAATTTGTATTTTTTTGTCCTTATACCGTAATGAGCTGCAACATTGTGATGTGCCAAATGCATCCAATACCTGTAGTACATTGAGTCTCGCCAATTGGAGTCTTCTTGACCTTCAAACAGGTGTACAGCACTTTTTCCTTGCATATATGAAGGTATGGTAACTTCAGCTAAGTCTAAGAAAGTAGGA
>CAZJOD010000062.1:0-19137 GCA_964547525.1 uncultured Clostridiaceae bacterium | reverse complement strand
CGCAATATTTTTGTCGATATAACCCCATTTCTCTCGCTTTGCTTTGCCCTTTACGATATCCTGTTCTAAAATCCCGGTATAAAAAAGGTATGTCATATTTTTCTTGAAGCTGTTCACTGACTCCCTTCATAAACAAATGATCCTGATAGGGACTTACAAATAAAGTTGATGTAAAAAAGTCATATCCGCATTGTTTTGCAAATTGTGCGGTTTTATCAAGCCTTTTCATATAACACATTGTACATCTTGATTTATCTTCGGGCTTAAAATTTTCCCATTCATTTTGATTGAATTCGTCTTCTATTATTGCTTTTATATTCATCTCCCGGGCAAATTGTAAAAATGTACTCTTTCGTCTTAAATATTCTTTATACGGATGTATATTAGGATTATAAAAAAAAACTTCCGGTTCGAAACCTTCGTCACGCAGCATATCAAGGGGCCATACTGTACAAGGTCCGCAGCATGCGTGCATTAAAACTTTTTTCATATCAGTGATCGCTCTCCTTTAAAACTAATTCCGAAATGTTCGTAAGCGTTTAAATTAACAATTCTGCCTCTTGATGTTCTTTTAATAAACCCAAGTTGAAGCAGATAAGGCTCATATACATCCTCAATGGTATCCGGTTCTTCACCTATACATGCGGCCAATGTATCCAAACCCACAGGTCCGCCGTCAAATTTTTCTATGATACTCAAAATCAACGTTTTGTCAATCCTATCAAGCCCAAGCGGATCTATCTCAAGAGACTTTAACGCTAAATCGGAAATTTCTCTGTCGATAACTCCACTGCCTTTTATTTGAGCAAAATCACGTACTCTTTTCAATAACCGGTTTGCTATTCTAGGTGTTCCGCGACATCTTGATGCGATTTCATCCGCGCCTTCTTCACTTATTCTCACATTTAGAATGCCGGCCGATCTTTTTACTATTACCTTTAATTCTTCGGGGCAATACATCTCAAGTCTGAATAATACTCCAAAACGATCACGCAGAGGAGACGTTAACAATCCCGCCCGAGTGGTAGCACCTATCAACGTAAATTTCGGAAGATCTATTCGTATTGATCTTGCTCCCGGGCCTTTTCCTATAATTATGTCCAAAGCATTATCTTCCATAGCCGGATATAATATTTCCTCGACACTTCTGTTCAGCCTATGGATCTCATCTATAAATAGAACATCGTTCTCACCCAAGTTAGTAAGTATGGCAGCCAAATCTCCCGCTTTTTCTATTGCCGGACCTGATGTGATCCGTAAACTTACTCCCATTTCGGAAGCTATTATATTTGCCAAGGTGGTTTTCCCCAAACCCGGCGGGCCGTATAACAGTACATGGTCTAAGGGTTCATTCCTTAGTCGTGCGGCTTCTATAAAAACACTTAAATTCTCCTTAACTTTTTCTTGCCCGAAAAATTCGGTTAGTTTTTTTGGCCGTAAATCCGATTCATTATTATCAAACATGTTTTCGACCGGTTCTACAATTCTCTCTTCGAAATCCATTCTATCCCCTTCCTTTTATAAAGTACCTTCAGTCAGTTTTTTTAATGACAACTTAATTATATCTTCCAATGAGTTACAATCTTTTCTTACCGCACTTACAGCAGATACTGCTTCTTTTCTAGTATACCCTAAAACCATTAACGCGTTTACAGCTTCCATACCTGTTTGTTCAAAAGTATCGGCTGACGGTATACTTGTAACTTCCATAAAATGATCTTTGGTACTCTTTTTAATTTTATCTTTTAATTCAAGTATTATTCTTTGTGCGGTTTTTTTCCCAACTCCTTGGGCTTTTGACAAGGCGTCGGCATCATCGGATACCACAGCCATACCGAATGTAGCCGGAGTTGTTACGGATAAAATAGCCATTGCAGCTTTCGGTCCTACACCGGAAACCGAAATTAGCAATTTAAAAATTCCCAATTCTTCAGTGGTTGAAAAACCGTATAATGTAATAGATTCTTCCCTTATATACAAATATGTATACAGTTTAATATCCTCACCTTGCATACCCGTACCGGCTATCGTGTTAAGTGAAGTGAACACTCTATACCCCAACGGTCCTGTTCCTATCACTATATACTCGTCGGTTTTAAAGTCAATTTTACCTTTTACATACTCAATCATAATTTATTGTATACTCCTGTTCCGCTGTGTGCATGGCATATAGCTATAGCCAATGCGTCCGCAGCATCGTCCGGTCCCGGTACGACATCCAGATTTAAAAGAATTTTAACCATTTGTTGTATTTGATTCTTATCCGCCCTTCCATATCCGGTAACCGCAATTTTTACCTGTAGAGGTGTGTACTCGAAAATAGGTTTGTTTAGCTTCATTCCTTCATACAATACGACACCTCTTCCTTGTGCTACATTTATTGCGGTTTTTGTATTGGTATTGAAAAATAATTCCTCCACTGCGATTACATCAGGCTCGTATTCTCTCAATAAAACATTAAGATCGGTTCCTAATTTATGTAAACGTCTCGGAAGATCCACCCCCGCTTTTGTTCTTATGGCACCATAATCCAAAACATTGAATCTGTTCCCCGCATATTTTATTATTCCATACCCGGTAATTGCAAACCCGGGATCAATTCCCATAATTATCATATTGCAATTATATCACAGCTCGGTATACGGCCGCAACCAAAGTCGGTATTCGTAAGTATGATACCTTCAATAAAAATATGGCGGTATGCATGTATAATTATAAATTGTTGTTGCATAATTATACATTATATGTTATGATATTTTATAGTATTTACATATTTAAAACCAATAAATTATGCTATAATCAAAAATACTAATTATTACATGAGAATACGGAGGTAAATATATGGGAAAAGAGAAAATATTATTGGCATATTCGGGTGGATTGGATACGTCAATTATCATTTCATGGTTGAAAGAGAATTATGATTGTGAGGTCATAGCTATGGCGGCTGATGTAGGCCAAGGAGAAGAATTGGCTCCTTTGCACGATAAAGCTATGAAATCCGGAGCTTCAAAATTATATATCGAAGATTTGAAAGAAGAATTTATTACGGACTTTATATACCCTACATTAAAAGCCGGTGCGATATACGAAGGTAAATATTTATTGGGTACTTCTTTCGCACGTCCCATTATTGCAAAGCGTATGGTAGAAATAGCCAAGAAAGAGGGATGCACAGCCTTTGCCCACGGATGTACCGGGAAAGGTAACGACCAAGTAAGATTTGAATTGACATTCAAAGCTTTCGCTCCCGAGATGAAGGTTATAGCCCCTTGGAGAATATGGAATATTAAATCACGTGACGATGCTATAGATTATGCAAACGAAAGAGGTATTCCTGTACCCGTTACCAAAAAAGATAACTACAGCATGGATAGAAATCTATGGCATTTAAGCCATGAAGGTGCGGATTTGGAAAGCCCGGGCAACGAACCGGATTATAATAAAATATTAAAATTGATGGTTTCACCGGAAAATGCACCTGATAAGGCTATGTATGTTGAAATCGATTTTGAAAAAGGTTTGCCGTATGCGGTTGACGGATCTAAAATGTCTCCCGTGGAGTTGATTGAATATTTAAACAAAATAGCCGGAGCAAACGGTGTAGGTATAGTTGATATGGTTGAAAATCGTTTGGTCGGAATGAAATCAAGAGGTGTTTATGAAACTCCGGCCGGAACGGTTTTATACGCCGCACACAGAGAATTGGAATTGTTATGTCTTGATAAAGAAACTTTGCATTATAAGGATTTGATCGCTCAGAAGTTTGCCGAATTAGTTTACAACGGACAATGGTATACCCCCTTAAGAGAAGCATTGAGCGCATTTGTCGACAATACTCAAAATTTTGTTACCGGTAAAGTCAAACTAAAATTGTACAAAGGCAACGTTTTACCTGCAGGCACTTTTTCAAAATATTCGTTACACAGCGAAGAATTGTCCACATTTAATAAAGATGATGTTTACAATCAAGCCGATTCTGCAGGATTTATCAATTTATTCGGTTTACCTGTCAAAGTTAATGCATTAATGAAAATGAAAAATGGTTTGGAATAATCTGGTGGTGGTGAAAAATTTGAAATTATGGAGTGGGCGTTTTGATAAAAATACTGAAAAAGCTGTGGATGATTTTAATTCATCCATTCGATTTGATTCCAGAATGTACAAACAAGATATTTTAGGAAGCATAGCTCATGCGGATATGTTAGGGAAATGCGGTATAATAAAGATTGATGAATCGGAATTGATACAAAAGACTCTAAATGAAATATGTGAAGACATTCAAAACGGATTAGTCACCTTTGAGACCGACGCTGAAGATATTCATATGAATATTGAAAAAATACTCATCGACAGAATTGGTGATACGGGTAAGAAGCTTCATACCGGAAGAAGCCGCAACGACCAGGTCGCTTTGGATATCAGGATGTATTTGATTGATGAATGTAGTATAATAAAAAATATGATTTTACAGCTCATGGAAACCGTTTTGGGTATTTGTAAAAATAATCTTGATACTGTCATGCCGGGTTACACACATCTGCAAAGAGCCCAACCGGTTACATTAGCTCATCACTTTACGGCTTATTTTCAAATGTTCAAACGTGATATAGGACGGTTGGAGGATTGTGTCAAGAGGATGGATGTAATGCCTTTAGGTTCCGGAGCTTTAGCTGCTACAACATATCCTTTAGACAGATATTATGTATCAGAGAAACTTGGTTTTTCCGATATAACGGCAAACAGTATGGACGGTGTAAGTGACAGAGACTTTGTAATTGAATTGGCATCGGTTCTATCCGTTTTCATGATGCATATAAGCAGATTGAGCGAAGAAATAATTATATGGTCTACCGGCGAATTTTCATTCATAGAATTGGATGATGCTTACAGTACAGGCAGCAGTATAATGCCACAAAAGAAAAACCCCGACGTAGCGGAGTTGGCGAGAGGTAAAACCGGTAGAATGTACGGTAATTTAATATCTATACTAACTGTAATGAAAGCTTTACCTTTAGCATATAACAAAGATATGCAAGAAGACAAAGAAGCGATTTTCGATAGTGTCGATACGGTAAAAATGTGCATACCGGCGTTCAAAGGAATGCTTGCAACAATGAGAATAAATAAAGATATAATGAGAAAAGCCGCGGGTAAAGGTTTTACAAACGCTACTGATTTTGCAGATTACTTGGTTAAAAAGGGTATATCATTTAGAAACGCTCATGAAATTACAGGGCGTTTAGTTAACGATTGTATAGCTTTAAACTCAGGTATAGAAGATATGGAACTGAACTTTTTGAAGAAATACTCACCTTTGATTGAAGCGGATGTGTATGAGGCAATTGATTTGAAGACTTGTGTCAATCAAAGGAATATTCCCGGAGGGCCTTCATATGAAGCTGTTTTAAAAACTGTCGAACAAGGCTATGTCTTTTTAGAATCCAAAAAAGATATGTGATTTTTAATCACGGTTAAAAATTGCTGAGGTGTACTGCTATAAAAATATGTATGCAAAAAACCGAACGATATTTATCGTTCGGTTTTGTTTTTTAATTTATTTTGATGCAGACAATGTACTACATTAATTTTGTTTTAATTTTTTATCTAGTGCTTTGCCTAAACTATACCATGAGTCTCTCAACTTTGAACGCATTTCATAATCTAGAGTTCTTTCTATGGCATCATTAAATTCTTTCCTCATTTGATGATATTGTGACAATATAAATTGCTCTTCACTAAGAAGTTCTTCCATTTCTTCTATCCATTCTAAAACATATTCTTTGCCCGGGAAATTATTTTCAATTTTCTTTTTCAGATGCACAACAACCAATTTAACCGCTTTTTTCTTAACATCATCATCTGTTCTGACTTTTTTCACAGATTCTTTCGCCATGGTATTTTCAACTCCTTAAACTAAACATAATAAAAATATATTAGAAGATCATTTCGTGTATTAAAAACCTAGTTAGTATTACTTTATGCATTTATGCTCTAAAAATATGATACAAGTGATTTATTTACCTGTTAGTGCTATTAATTAATACAAGATGTATTTATTTTAGCATAAACAGAAATATATGTAAACACAGATTTACGGGGAACTTGCCAAATAAAATCAATGCTACACCTTCATATTTATTTTTTGCTTTTATATGATTGTTACTTGTCTAATATTTTTAAAATATCATCCAAGTCATATACAAAACCGTTTTTAAGTGCCGTAACCCATAAGCCGTATTCTTTGTGCCCTTCGTATCTTGCGGATTCCTTATTTTCAACCGCAGTAACGGCTTGCCTTACAGCCGAACACATAATCCCTCTTGAAGCCATATCATTCATACTTCCGGGTGAATATTGTAAACACCAATTAATTGCAAAACCTGTATATATCAAGTGGTTAATCCCTTCTTTGAGACACACGGCATGCAGTTGGTCTCCGTTTACGACAACCGCCTCATTGGCTAAAGGTTCGGCTTGTTTCATAAAACCTGTATTTGCTTGTCCTTTTTGTATATCTTCTTTATTATGCTCTCCGTAGAAGACATTTTCAAACTTAAATCTGTTTAATTCTTTTAAAACATCATCGCTTTTAACATTCGGTAATCTAAACGATTCTTTTCCTCCGGTGTACTCTTGTAGACAAACATTTGCATACTTATATCCTGCGTATTCTTTGCAATAACTTTCGTTACCTACAATATGATACAATTTACAACCGGCCTTTCTTATACTTCCAAGCAGTATGGGGAAAACTTCACGAGCGATTTTATTAGCACGAGGAATATATTCCACAGCTTTGTACCAGCCGGGATATTGTTCATATGTACCGCAATCCCATGCATGCATTACAACAAATGCGGTTTTCTCAGTATTTAATTTTAATTCGGCTTTTTTCCAACCGCCATACCCTTCCCCCGGGACATCCAATGTATAGTCCGCATCAAATTGTTTATAATACCAACCGGGCAAAGTGACAATACTCATGTGTATATCTCCTTATACAATCGTTTTATTTTATATAATAATACAACGTAATCATAACATATAATGAGTATAACTTCAACCGTTTATGAAATATGCGGAATTTCTTGAAAATATCGTGTAATAGATAAGACATTATTAGGAGAACTGTATCTTCCCGGTTATATAACGTTATGTTATAATAAAACCACATTTTGTAATTGCAGAAACGGAGTTATTATATGGAGAAAGATCAAAATGCCGGTTTTAAAAAAGATTATTATAACAAAAATGATTCTTCCGGTTTATTTACCGAAGATACAAATACAGAAAAAATCGAAAATCCCGGTTGTGACGACAGTCGACAGTCCTTTGAAAAAACTACTGATGAAATCCATCATGGAATAGGTAAAAAATGGGTGTTAACCGTACCTGTATTCATTATACTTATATTGGGTATTAGATTGTTTTTAGATACCAATAGATTATTTTCAGATATTAGAAATTTAATATCCATATTAAGCTTTATAATCTGGGGGTTCGCAATCGCATACTTTCTTGATCCGTTGGTTTCCTTTTTTATGCGAAAAGTGTTCCATAAACTAAATAAAGCGCGAAGATCATTATCTATGCTTCTGGCATATTTGATATTTTTCGGTATCATTGTGTTTCTATCTATCTTCATTCTACCTGCCGTCGGGCAAAACATATCAGATACTGCTTCAAGAATACCATATTTTTTAGACAGGTTACAAATTATGTGGGATAATACCGAAGCTAGGCTTTCAGGTGATACCGCAATAAATCAATACATAATCTCATTAGGAGTTAGTATAAAAGACAGTATTGCAGATTTTTTCATCAGTGAAAATTTAAGTTTATGGCTAAAAAACATTAGTACCGATATTTTAAATACCGCATGGGGAGCAACCCGGGTTCTTGTTGATTTTATTTTGGCATTAGTTCTGTCAATTTATATGTTAGGTGATAAAGACAATATGCTTCGCGGTGTAAAACGTTTCATATATGCGTTATTTTCTAATGAAACAGCTGACAAAATGGTTTTATCCGGGAGAAAAACAAATGAAATATTCAAAAAGTTTCTATTGGGTAAAGGAGCTGCTTCAATAATCGTTGCCGTAATTTCATTTTTATTCACCTCCATATTGAAAATGCCCGTACCCTTACTACAAGCTACAATTATGGGAATTACCAACATGATACCCACCATCGGACCTGTAATAGGCGCTGTCCCCTGTCTTTTGTTAACACTGTTTTACAGTCCGGTTAAAGCATTTTGGTTATTGATATATGTTATCGTGATACAGCAGATTGACGGTATGTATCTATCACCTAAGATTTTAAGTGATTCAATGGGTTTAAAACCGTTTTTTGTTATTGTAGGTGTTTTACTAGGAAGTAGTATAGCAGGATTGGTCGGAGCTTTCTTAGGTGCCCCGACCATGGCTGTAATCAGTTATTTTATTACTTCGTACACCGATAGGAAATTAAAAGAAAAAAATATGTCCATATAATAAAATTATCTGCCGTTTCTGGCATGTATCATGTCAAAAGCCTTAGAAACAGGTTTGTAAATTAAAAACACTACAGCGGAGTTAACACCTGCTTTAATCAAATTAAAAGGAATAAATGCCGGTAGTAACAAGTCAATTACCTGTTCTCTTGGGAAACCCCAAAAACGCACCGTAAAAAACAGATTGGCAGGTATCATAATTGCGGTCATACAAACCGTACCGGTTATTAATGCGAAAAGAGCACCTTTTTTAGTATGTAGTTTTTTGTATACCAAACCCGCGGATATTGCCAATGTACCTGAAGATATAATATGCATTACCATGCCGACCCAACCCGCACCGGAACTTACGGTCAAAGTTTGTATCACCGATACTATAACCGCCAGTAGTAAGCCCTCTAACGGACCGTATAAAAACGAGCCTATCAAGACCACTATATCCGCCGGTTCATATTCCAAAAAAGGTGCCACCGGTAAAATCGGAAAGCGTATAAGCAACATTAAAACTATCGATAAGGAAGCCAATACACCTAACATAGCAATTTTTACAACATTAACTTTCATCATCCACCATTCTTTCTATTAAAATATTTAAATAGGGTTTGCGTAAACATAAAAAAGCCCTGACATAAATCAGGGCACGTTTTTAAAGTTGCAAACCTTCTCCCATCCGGACTTTACCGTCGGTTCCGGAATCTCACCGGATCAACCATAAGGCTCACGGACTAGCGTAAAACGCATTACCGCCGGTGGGGAATTTCACCCCGCCCTGAAGATTACAAATAACATATTAACAAAAACATTTAACGATGTCAATGGTGTTGACTATTTTATTTACCGTTTATTTACCGTATATCCATGGGTTTTGTCTGTGACACTCTTCGATAACTGCAATCTGTCTTCTGACTTGCTGTGGTGTAACATGTAATGGAGCACCTTCTGTCAAAGACTTATATAACATATCATAAAATGCACCGGTCATATTTCCAAATGTACCGTATACTTCACCTTCGTCGTCCCAAGTCTCTTCGTATATCTTAATATCTTCGTTGCAATAATGCGGCATTCCGCTGTTATAGTGCAATGAATCTTTCTGAAGTACCAAAGGACTGTTTTCGTCCGGCTTAATATATTTCCATTGTACACGTTTGGTTGATGCCAGAATTCCACCGTATTCAGCGTCAATTTTATAGGTATAGGGACTATATGCGTATGCATAACCGCCCTGTACATCGATAACAGGATGGTCGGCATCTTTATATAAAACTACTTTTACAAAATTTTCAGCGTCACCGGCTGCTAAACTTGTGCTTTGTAACATAGAGCATACATTCGGATAATCATCGGCATTTTTTGAAAAAAGCATTAATGCTTGATCCATAGGGTGGGGACAAGTATTCATTAATTCGCCGCCGTTAAATTCCGTACATGTCTGCCAATCCCATCTCCTTTTAAAACTACCGAAGCACACACTTACCTGAAGTATTTTACCCAATATTCCCGAATCGATTATTTCACATATTTTTTTATAGTAAGATGCGAAACGTGATTGTTGAAAAATTGCAAATAATGCACCGCTTTTTTGTGAAGCTGCTATAAGTTCATCTACATCGGATACCTTATTGGCTAAAGGTTTTTCACATAGAACATTAAAACCTTTTTCTAAAAATTCTTTACTATAAGGCACATGAAGATGAGAAGGTGATGCATTAATGACTAAGTCGATATCTTTTTTGTCAAATAAAGGAGTATGATCCGTAAATGTTTTACACCCGAATTTTTCTTCGGCATTTTTTCTCATATGTTCAATCGGATCAATTACATACTTAACCTTGAATCTCTCGGTATCTTTCAATAGATGAGCCGCATGTATACTATACCCGCTTCTCCCCTGCCCGATGATCGCTACATTTAATTGTTTCATTTATACTACCTCCGTAACGATAAATGATTACTGGAAAATTATTTAATGGTATTATATCATAATACAAAATTAGTGCAATTAAAATTTAAATTTAAAGATTTTCTGTTATATAATTTTTAATAACAAAATCTATTATTATTTTAAATCATCATTTATTACAGCATCTTCCCGAATTAACCGGTATGATCTGTCCGTTTGCCGCTTTCGGATCGGTACACATATGATCGTTCCTATAGATCTCTCTAAGGTTGACGCTTTCGGTTTTATTCCTAAAGTTAGGTATATCATACGGTATATTTCCTTCAAGTATGGATCGATAACCTAACAAACCCGGCAAAAACATGTCAAGAGCTGTATAAACATCAATCATCTCTTTACCTTCTTCCCTGCCTAAAATGCTCTGTAAAAAGTAATGAACTGCATAATAATCCGCTCCCCCGTGACCGGATTCGTTTTTAATAGTTTCATCCGGTATATACGACAAAACGTTCTTTGTCAGTTGGTGATCGTCAAATTGGATATGGATTTTATTCTCATCACCAATCCTTGAACTTTCCATAAAACCTTTTGTACCGTATAAAGAATACCAATGTAAAGGAGGTTCTCTCTTTAGAAATCCGTTTACATTTTTTACAGTGGCACCGTTACTCATTTGTATGGCCAGCATGCCGGACGCAGCCATCATACATTGATTCTCATTCAAATATGCCGCATTATAATTTTCAAACCCCACAACTCTGACCGGCCTGGTTCCGGTAATAGTTAAAAGAGGTCCTAAACTGTGTGTACAATAAAATGTAGAGTACATTCTATTTCTCCAATGATTGGGATCATTTCTGGTAAGATTTTCCCATATTGGTATGCAATTATGAATATATTCGCCTTCTCCATGTAAAAAATCGCCTAGCATACCTTCTCTATAATATTTTTTCATTTCCATAGCCGGTTTCATATAACAGCAATTTTCTGCAAACCCGTAAACTTTACCGCTTTGTTCAACTGCTTCGACTAATGCTACTGCCTCGGCCATAGTTTGTACAGGCATAAGCTCACTTAAAACATGCCTACCGGATTTTAAACTTCGTATTGCGTAAGGTGCGTGTTCATTTGCATAATTCGCCAATACAATAGCATCCGAATCATGTTGGAAGAATGATTCGAAATCTTTGTAGCATGCTATGTTAAGATTTCTAGACTCTGCAAACTTTTTGCAATCGTTTAAAAACGGTTCATACATATCACATACCGCTACAACTTCGCACTCCGGGTGAGCTTGTGCAGCTCTTAATAGAGCAAGTCCCCTTCTGCCTCCGAATACTCCGATTTTTATTTTACCACTCATACAATCAACCTCACCTAAAAAAAATTACATATATGTTTGGGATAGAAAAATTCGTCCAAAAGTTATTATATTTATCTCCGTATAGATATTCTGATGCAATTAGTATTTATAAATAAATGTTTTTGCATTATTATATATATCCTGACAAGCCAAGTGCCATTAATATGTAATAAGCTTATATTTACGGTTTTTTATCACAAAAGCCAGCTCTTTACCGTTTACGCATTTTTTCTCGGTTAAAACTCCACCCCTAGCCAAATCCATAACCTGATGAAAATCTGATCCGGACAAACCGGGTAGGTTATTTTCTTTCGCATAAACTTCAGCCGCATTGTTATATGAATTATGTCTAGGATTACCATTGAAAGTTTCTAACCCGTCTAAATACTCAGCGGGCATAATTTCACAATTCACTCTGAAAGGATGAGCTTGAAAAATAACTGTATCACTGTCCTTTATAGATTCTTTATATTGTTTTAAGGTCATTCCCATTAGATTTTCAGTATTATAAAGATAATTTTCGTCAAAACCGAAGCTCAAATAATCATTAGGGTGGTCGTCAAATCGGATTTCCGCTCCTAATAACACATCAATGCCGTATTTTTCTCCGGCTTTTTTTGCCAATCTATATCCTGTTAAAAAAAATTCTATGTAGTCTTTCCACATGGGATATAGCTTTTTATTCCAAGCGTAAAAATGGTCTGTGATCATGATTCCATGATATCCGTGTTCGGCATATAACCTAACACCCTCTTCAGCTCCTACTTTTCCACACCCGCTGACTTCAGCGGTATGGAAATGTGTTTCATATTTGTACATTAAAACAACTCCTGTTTTTGCAATGTATTATAAAAATTTGGAGACTATAAACCCCAAGTTTAATACTATGCATATTTAAAAAGCTACGGGGCTATAAGCCCCGCGCCACATATATACATATTAACTATATGATTCTACTGCAAAAACCTTATTTTATTGCAATAAACGAACGAACATTGAATCGGAGCACCTTTTGCCACAACATCGAAAATCCAAATCAATCGATACTATTTCAGTACCGGTTCACAATAAGTGTTCTTGCAGTGAAATCTCTTTATTTTATTTATTAAACTTCCATAATCTCTTCTTCTTTTTGTTTTATAACATCATCAATTTTTTTAATAAAATCATTTGTAATGTCTTGAACATCTTTTTCAGATTCTTTCAGATCGTCTTCAGTGATTTCTCCTAGCTTTTTTAATTCTTTGTATTCTTCAATAGCATCGCGTCTGATATTTCTAATATGAATTTTGCTTTCTTCACCGAATTTTTTAACTGTTTTTACAAGATCTTTTCTCCTTTCTTCGGTCAAAGGAGGAAATGTTAATCTGATAACTCTTCCGTCGTTACTTGGGTTTATACCGATATCCGAAGCTTGAATGGCCTTCTCAACATCTTTTAACAGGGATGAATCCCAAGGTTGGATGATAATCATCCTTGCTTCGGGCACCGTAATATTTGCAACTTGATTTACCGGGGTGGGTACTCCGTAATAATTCACCCTCACCTTATCCAACACTGCAGGATTCGCTCTTCCCGCTCGCATGGATGACAACTCGTTTGACAATGCATCAACGGTTTTTTGCATTTTGTTCTCAATTGGTTTATACTCGTTTTTTGCCATATTATCACTCTCCTGTTATATTAAATTTGTTATCATTGTACCAATGTGCTCCCCTTTAACAATCTTCACGATATTTTCCGGAGGATCTATGCCGAATACGGCAACAGGTATCTTGTTCTCCATGCATAATGAAGTAGCTGATAAATCCAATGCGGTAAGCTGAT
Organism: uncultured Clostridiaceae bacterium; assembly: GCA_964547525.1. GTDB lineage: Bacteria > Bacillota > Clostridia > JAAYHZ01 > JAAYHZ01 > CAZJOD01. The sequence continues at coordinate 5,547 of CAZJOD010000062.1, read as the reverse complement.
CTTTGAGTACATCACCGTAAGATATACTTTCATATTTTACAGCATCGGGATATATACCGGGATCCTTGTCATAAACACCGTCTACATTCTTCGCGCACAACAATATTTCCGCGTCTATTTCAGCAGCTCTTAACGCTGCCGCGGTATCGGTAGAAAAATAAGGATTTCCGGTACCACATGCAAAAATAACAACCCGTCCTTTTTCAAGGTGTCTTACAGCCCTGCCTCTAATGTAAGGTTCGGCTATTTGCCTCATCTCAATGGCTGTTTGCACCCTGACCTCAACACCTCTGGATTCCAAAGCGTCTTTCATTGCCAAGGAATTCAAAACGGTAGCCAGCATACCCATATGGTCCGCAGTTGTACGATCCATTTCTTTACTGCTTCGTCCTCTCCAGAAGTTGCCTCCACCTACAACTATACCAATTTCAACATTCATGTCGCGGACCTGCTTTATCCTATCCGATATTTCACCTAAAATTTTGGTGTCTATCCCTATATGCTTACTTCCTGATAAAGCCTCTCCGCTGATTTTAAACATTACTCTTTTAAATTTACTATTATCCACAGTTTTACCACCCGTTTAAATTTTACAATATTACAGCGTGATTTTCAATCCCGATATAACAAATATAGAATTTTTTAATGAATTAAATAGTTTAAAAAAGGGACAACAATGTGTCCCCTTTTATTAAATACAGGTATATGTCATTAGAGTGACAATACCAAATTCAGAGATCATCATGTCTCCGAACATTATTTATTCATTTGTTTTTGAACTTCCTCGGCAAAATTTTCTTCTCTTTTTTGTAAGCCTTCGCCTCTTTCATAACGAACAAATCTTCTGATTTGAATATTTTCACCGATACTTGCAATTTTTTCAGTTAAAACATCACTAACTGTCTTATCAGGATCTTTTATAAAAGGTTGCTCTAAAAGGCATACATCTTTAAAAAATTTACTGATTCTACCTTCAATTATTTTATCAAGTATTTTTTCCGGTTTACCTTCTTTTAATGCTTGTGCACGTAAAATATCCTTTTCTTGTTCAATTATGTGCTGCGGAACTTCTTCCGTTTTTACATATTCCGGTCTGCTTGCAGCGATTTGCATCGCTATGTCTTTAACAAATAATCTAAATTCTTCGTTTTTCGCAGCAAAATCTGTTTCTGTATTAATTTCAACTAAAACACCGATTCTTCCGTCACCATGAATGTATGATTCTACTAATCCTTCGGAAGCTATTCTGCCGGCTTTTTTTGCAGCCGCCGCCAAACCTTTTTCACGCAAGATCTTTTTTGCTTTCTCAATATCACCGCCGGATTGAACTAAAGCGTTTTTACAATCCATCATTCCTGCGCCGGTTATTTCTCTTAATTCTTTTACTATAGAAGCACTAATCATAAAATATCCTCCTTCATATGATTGTTAAGACTTTGGGTTTTATAAAATATTATTTGCTCCTTATAATACCGTTACTATTATCCGAACTTCGATGTCTTTAAATTTATTTCAAAAGACAGTCCTATTTAGGAGCGTATAATATTTTAAATGCTTATTTAACCTCTTCTTCCGTATCTTCATCGCTCTGTTGATCTTCTTCGAGAGACGCCGCTGTCATAGAAAAATCATCTATCAAAATTTTATCATCAGCTTCTTCTTCCATTACATCTTTGTCAGGAACGTTTTTGATATGGTCATCGGTCATTTGCTCCCCTTGTTTTCCTTCCATAACGGCATCGGCCATAACGCTTGCTAAAAGTTTTATAGCTCTGATAGCATCATCATTACCGGGAATTGGATAGTCCACTTCGTCCGGATCGCAGTTGGTATCTACTACCGCTACGATAGGTATATTTAGCTTTCTTGCTTCAAGTAAAGCATTTCTTTCTTTTTTAGGATCGATTATAAAGATTGCTTGCGGAATATCTTTCATATCTCTAATACCGCCTAAGTTTTTCTCTAACTTATCTTTTTCAAGCTTCAATTTGATAACTTCTTTTTTAGGCAGAACTTCAAATATTCCGTCGGCTTCCATCGTATCCAATTCATTCAAACGTTCAATTCTCTTTTTGATGGTTTTAAAGTTAGTCATCATTCCGCCTAACCATCTGTTATTTACAAAAAATTGACCACATCTTTCAGCTTCTTCTTTAATAGAATCTTGTGCTTGCTTTTTTGTGCCGACAAAAAGAATATCTCCGCCGTTTATAACTATTTCACGCAAAAACATGTATGCTTCTTCAATTTTCTTTACCGTCTTTTGCAAATCAATGATATATATACCGTTTCTTTCGGTAAATATATACTCGGACATTTTAGGATTCCATCTTCTTGTTTGATGTCCAAAATGAACGCCCGCCTCCAGCAGTTGTTTCATAGAAATTACTGACATAAAAAAATACCTCCGTGTTTATTTCTTGCATGACACTCATTTTCACTGCACACCATATCGGAACACTCAGTGAATCATGTCATGTTTTTTTATTCGACCCATTATAGCACAGCCGGATTTTTTATGCAAATAAATTTTTAAAAATTCCTGATGAGGTCTTCCAAAGTGTCTCTTCTGCGTATTAACTGTACAGAACCGTCATTTTTAAGTAAAATTTCAGCAGGACGTAATCTGTTATTGTAGTTTGATGCCATTGAATAACCATAAGCTCCGGCATCCATAACACCTATTATATCCTTTTCGCAAGGTTTAAATATTTCCCGCTCTTTTGCTATGATATCGCCACTTTCACAAATGTTTCCAACAACAGTTGCAACAATACGCTCGCCATCGGTAACAAGCTTTCCGGCTTTATATAACTCCAAATCATGATGAGAATCGTATATGAAAGGTCGAGCTAAAACATTAAATCCAAGATCAGTCCCGATATATATGATACCTTCATTTTCTTTAACGGCATGAACACTACCCAATAAAACACAGCTTTCACAACTGATGTATCTCCCGGGTTCGCTTCTGAACATAATCTTTTTACCGTAGCTTTGTGTCCATTCGCACAACATTTTACCGAAATCCAAACCAAATTTTTGTATCTCCAACCGAGCTTGTCCTTCTTGTTTTTTATACGGTATACCGAATCCTCCGCCAAAATCCACAAAATCCAAATCATCAAATTGTTTAGCTACTTCCAGTATGTTTTTTGCACTTTCTACATATTTAGACCCGTCCATGAACAAGGAACCTATATGTTGGTTTATACCTTTTAAAGTTAAATTATACTTTTTAAGTATTTCCTTAACTTTATCCAAGTATTCCAGGTTAATACCGAATTTTGTTTTTTTACCTCCCGTGACAACCTTCTCATGATGTCCCGCTCCTACTCCGGGATTTAGTCTGATAACCGCTTTCCCACCGGGGTTCAATTTACCATACATCTCTAATTGAGAAAGTGAATCAACACTGGTATCAATACCCTTGTCTATTGCATATTTCATTTCTTCTTCAGATACATTGTTGCTAATATAAAAAATTTCATCAGGTGTATAACCCGCTTTTTCCAAAACAAAAATCTCTCCGGGAGACATTGCATCGGCATGCAAACCCTCTTCTTTAGCTATTTTTAATAAAGTCAGATTAGAATTAGCTTTAATTGAATAAGTGACCTTATAATTTGGGTAGTCCACCAAACCGGTCATCTCTTTACATCTTTGTCTGAATATTTCTTCATTATAAACATATAGAGGGCTGCCATAATTCTCAATTAATACCTTCGGAGAATTGCCCTTATAAAAATTAACATTTTTTGTGTAATAATATGTCATGTATATACCTCCGTTTAAACCCACTTGCTACTTAATATATTACAACGTTAAGCGATCTGTCAAGGCGAAATAAAAGCAAGCCGGTTATAACCGCTTTATAAAATTGATAAAGTTTATTGTTTTTCCTTTATCTTATATATAAGCTGAACACGATTGGTTACTTCAGCTTTTTTGTAAATATTTTTAATATGACTTTTAACCGTATTAATCGATATATATAATTCCTCACCAATTTTTTGGTTAGTCTCACCTTTTAATAACAATTCAACTACTTCCATCTCTCTTTCCGAAAAATCAAACGCTGTTTTTAAGCCTTTTTCATTTATTCTGATCTCCCCTTCGGCTTCATAACTGTTAAAATAATGGTTACATATATTATAGAAAGAAAGTATACTAAATACTATATATGATATATGTGTAAACTGGAATTCAAATTGTTTAAAAACAAAAAAATCCAAAGCGGTATATAATATTTGGGGAGTAAAAGCTATTAAAAAATTCTTAGCCAGTTGTGAATGATACTTCTTATGAATCTTTTTATAATAGAAATAAATACTCACAGAAAGCAAAAATGGTATTAATGAACCTAGAGGATAGAATATCCATAAAGCACGGTTTAATGTTTCCTTTATGTCTTGATTCATTACGCGTGTAATATAGATCATTCCTAATACCATAAAAATGACAATAATCAATAAAACTGTTATTTTAACAGTCTTAACATATTTTTTAAAATCATCCAATAAGGAAATTACATATGAGCAAGCGGCATCAATAGATAAAGCTATTAAAATTATTGCGAATGCAGCGAATAAGAATGAGAAATTTTCAATTATATATTCTGCGTTTGTATAATACCTCTCAAGATTCACATTTAAATAGGAATAAAAGATTGACATTAAAAACAATAATGTCACAGGTAAAACCATTTGAATGGTTTTTTTTATAAATGAATCTCTTGTTTTGATATACATATAAATACAAAACATTATTATTGAAAATAATATTGCCGATTCAACAAATTGAAATATATCAAATAAAATTTCCAATCCGCACTCTCCTTGCTTTATTCAAACCATTATACTATACGCTTTACACAGATTACAAGATAAGCATATATTTTAATTATAGTTAAAGATTTAGTCATTTGGTGTGTAACCTTTTTTAGTCGGTTTACATAATATATATCGAAGAGCATCTTAATAAGATGGCTTCAATATATTCAAAAAGGAGAGAATTGAGTATGTGTGATAAAGTTGAAGAATTGCAAACAACACCACCTTGCATAGGAGCAGATCCTAATTGTGCCGAATGTTGTGCGATTTTTACAGATCCCGCCAGAAGAACAGCATTTGGATACCAGGTTGCCAGTGCCCCCTGTGAATGTCACGATATTTGTGTAGAAGATGTTCGTGATATTTGTGTAGAAAGAAGGACTGCAAGACAAGTGGTTCCATGTCTTTCTGACGGTAGTGCAGGATGCCGCGGAGGCTTCTTGCCTGACGGCCCACCCCAAATTCAAAGCTGGAGAGTTTTATGTGCGGAAGAGCGGCTTAGCCCGGCTACCGGTTGTGATCGTATAATAAACGATATAGAATTTGAAGTTGTATTACGATATGCATCAGGTGTCTTGGCTGTTATAACTCCTAGAGATACTTTCGATTGCTTCTGGTTCGAATTTGCCAGATTCCCCAGTGGTGTATTTTATCCGAATAGCACTGCAGGATTGAATCAATTCAGAAATGAATTAGCAATAATTGACGGTTCTTG
>CAZJOD010000061.1:0-19678 GCA_964547525.1 uncultured Clostridiaceae bacterium | reverse complement strand
ACTGCAATAACTCACTTACTGAAAACTGAAACTCCGGCTCAATGTTCGCTTGTTTGTTTCAATAAAATAAAATTATTGCAGCAGAATCATATAAAGTTTAAATAAATAAATGAGAGGATTTTACTATGTTAAGTGATATTGAAATTGCAAAAAATTGTACAATGACGCCTATACGAGATATTGCCCGAAATATGGGTATATCTGAAGATAACCTGGAGATGTACGGAAAATACAAAGCAAAATTATCTTTAGATTTATTAGAGAAAAAGAAAGAACAAAAAGACGGGAAGCTAATTTTAGTTACTGCTATAAATCCGACTCCGGCGGGAGAAGGTAAAACCACAACTACTATCGGTTTGGGACAAGCGTTATGCAAAGTCGGCAAAAATGCGGTTGTGTGCCTGAGAGAACCGTCATTAGGTCCTGTTATGGGAATAAAAGGAGGAGCAGCCGGTGGAGGTTATGCACAAGTTGTTCCTATGGATGATATAAACTTACATTTCACAGGAGATATTCATGCTATTACCGCTGCTAATAATTTATTAAGTGCCGTTATTGATAATCATATACACCAGGGTAACAGTCTAAACATTCATCCCGGACAGATATTTTGGAAACGCTCAATGGACATGAATGACAGGGCGTTAAGACAGGTTGTTGTAGGGCTTGGAGGCAAGATTAACGGAATACCGAGAGAAGACGGTTTTATCATATCTGTAGCTTCCGAGTTAATGGCTATTTTATGTTTATCTGTAGATATGGACGATTTGAAGGAAAGAATAAAAAACATTGTCGTAGCATACAACATAACCGGTCAACCTATAAAGGTTGGTGATTTAAAAGTTCAAGGAGCCATGGCTTTACTTTTAAAGGATGCGATAAAACCAAATCTGGTTCAAACTCTGGAAAATACACCCGCTTTAATGCACGGGGGGCCGTTTGCTAATATTGCTCACGGTTGTAACAGTGTACTGGCAACCAAATTGGCGCTAAAACTATCTGATTATGTTGTTACCGAAGCCGGATTCGGTGCAGATCTGGGTGCGGAAAAATTCTTTAATATAAAATGTAGATATGCAAATTTAAAACCTGATGCGGCTGTAATAGTGGCTACATTACGAGCATTGAAATATAATGGTGGTGTATCAAAGGAAAACCTTTCAAAAGAGAATTGTGAAGCTGTTAAAAAAGGGTTTTGTAATTTAGAAAAACACATAGAAAATATTAGAAAATTTGGTGTACCCGTATTGGTGGCTGTTAATAAATTTGATACTGATACTGAAAGCGAGCTTAATATATTATATGATTTATGTAAACAAAATGACGTTGAAGTCGCTCTGTCTGAAGTTTTCTTATCCGGAGGCGAGGGTGGATTAGAGCTGGCAAACAAATTATTATCGTTATTGGAAAATACAAAAACAGAATTTTCTCCTTTGTATGATACCGATTTATCCATAAAAGAAAAAATTGATATTATTGTTAAAGAGATTTATGGAGGATCTCGTGTGAACTATGTTAAGTCGGCAGAAAAAGAAATAGAACAAATTGAAAGAATGAATATGGGTAAACTACCTGTCTGTATGGCTAAAACACAATATTCATTATCCGATGATGCGGATTTGACGGGGCGCCCCAAAAATTTTGAGATAACTGTCAGGGAGGTAAAGTTGTCTGCAGGTGCCGGTTTTGTTGTAGTTATAACCGGAAACGTTATGACCATGCCGGGATTGCCTAAATTTCCCGCCGCTGAAAAAATGGATATTCAAAAAGACGGATATATCACCGGTTTATTTTAATATAAAGAGAGTAAAAGATGCTAAAAAAAATAAAAAGCTTTTTTGTATTTTATCAAAAATATTCTGCAGTTAATGATAAAACAAAAAAGGATATGACCCGATTTTACCTTGCCACTGTAGGAGGATTAACGGCAAATACGGTAGCTGTAGCTGTATTTCTACCGGGATTTGCTATTTACATAGGTGCGAATGATACTTTAGCCAGCATAATTTCATCTATGTCCGTTTATAGTTTTTTACCAATGTTTTTATCTCCTTTAATCTATGAAAAGCTGGTGCGCAGAAGAAAGGCAATGTGCACAATGCAGTTTACAGCTTATTTGTTGATATGCGGATCAGTAATCATTCCTTTATTTTTTTTGGGGAAGGTCGCAGGTTTAATATTATTAGCGGTGACAGCAATAGGTATGATATTATACGGTATGGTTACAGCGGGTACAAATGTTTGGGTTATGGAGATTGTTGATGTTAAATATAGAGCCGATTACTTTTCACGAAGAGAATTACTTGACAAACTGGTTATTTGTGTAGTTGTTTTCGTATTAGGATATGTTTTAGATTACTTTGAAAAAGGTTACATCGGCTTTTTAATTATTTTTATTACCGCTTATTTTTTTGCTATTATGCAATTTTACCACATGAGCAAAATAACCGATATAAAGTATGAACTTTCTGCTGATAAAACAACTATATCGGATTTGATCAAAATACCTTTTAAGAACAAAGAATATAGAAACTTAACGATATACATAGCTGTTTTCTTTTTCTTTGCTTGGTTATGTTACTCGTTTCGAAATATTTATATGTTAAAATATTTAGAAGTATCGTTTGTGGTCTATTCCGTTTTATACTCGTTTAGGATGATAATACAGGGTATGGCGTCTCCTTTTTGGGGTAAAGTCGGGCAAAAAAAAGGCTGGTTTGTAGTATTTGTCGGTTGCTTGGTGTTTTTTAGTTTAGAGTATATCAGTTGGGCTTTTGTGACACATAACAGCGTTTGGATGCTGATTTTATCTCATATTTTTTCAGGAATTGCCAATAGTGGTTTGGTTTTAGCTACTCTCAATTTAAGATATGATAGAATGCCAAAAATTCAAAAATCGGTTTATGAAGGATTTTATAATTTAATACTAGGAATTGGATGCATATTAGGACCTTTTGTAGGAAATATGATACGTGTTAATATGCCTGTAATAACCGGTAGTTTTTTTCCGAACAGCCCTATTCAATTCATGTTCATGATAAGCTTCACAGTAAATAACTTGTTAATCGTATACTTAATTATAAATAAAAATAAGTTTAATAGCGAAGCTAAAATGGGGTCAAACATATGATCCTATCCTCTAAATTCGTTATTAAACATATTTTTATTTATTTGTTGAATAAAGCTAGAGATTCTGTAATTTTCGATAATATTCTTCATAAGGTTCGGTTTCATCTATCAGCTCTTGGAGCTTTGTCAGGTAACCGGACTTTGCTTTGCTTTTTTTACTGTTGTAATATCTATTTATAGTTTTACATAATTTTTCAGGAAAATTTATAATAATTTTCATTAAGTCCAGTTCATCATTTCCAATACTATATATTTTATGATATTCATCAAGAATAAGGGAGGTTTCGGCTATTTCCCAATTACATTTCCTCATCCGCCGGGTAATAAAATCTGCAATATCAAATATTTTCAGTTCATACCTGCAGGAATCAAAATTAATCAGATAAAATTCATTATTGTTGCAAAGTATATTATAATATGAAAAATCATTATGACATATTGGCAGATCGCTATTTGCTTTTTTTACCATGTCGGAATATTTTGAACTCCTAAGAGCAGCTAAAGTAGTGCTGCTTCTATCTATAAAGTAGTCTATGTGCTCCATTAATAATGAATCAAATTTTGTTTTACGATAGGAAGCCCGGTTCTTAATGCGATTAAACTCTTTTATTTTTTTAGCATACCACTTAGGAGTTAATCCTAAAAAGCTTTGTATATATGTATTCTCGGAATTTGAATATCCTGCCGCCGCTTTATGGAATTCCGCCAACAGCCGGGTAGCCTTTATTATATCTCCTTGATCAAAGAAATCACATTCTCTTCCGATTATAAAATCAGTCAGTATGTATTTTGAGTTATCATCTTTTATACATATGTTCTTATCTGATGTCATCATTATCCGGTCGGTATTGGTAAACCCGTTTTCATATAAATACTTCTTTAGTCCGTACATAAAAAATAATCTTTCATCAGATAGATTAACGGTTTTTAAAAAGTATTTTTTTTTGTCTATATCTGTTATTAATAAGCCTTCCCTATAGGGTATATATGAAGATATTTTTATATCATAATTATTCTCTATTGTTTTTTCCGGTTCAAACATTTCGTCATATCCCTCCGTTCGTATAATTGTAGTAGTATAAACTATTCTAGTATATGAGAGGATAAAAGCGATTATGTTTAATATTTGCTCCGGTTTCGGCTTTACAAATAAAAACCGGGGAGTATCGTTCCCCGGTTTTATACATGTCATCTAAGATTAGATCGAATAGCTATTTAATAATTTTAATGTTATAAAAGTGTATCTTATTTAATTATTAAATAGCCCCGCGGCCGCATCGAGCGTCCCCTGACCGGTATACATTATAAAATTTCGTTTTAAAAATGTACCCTATAAGGCTTATTCAGCCATCTTTTTATATGCTTCGTATCTTTCTTTTGCGTCAATTTCAGATTGTTTGAACAACTCTGCCGCTCTATCCGGGAAAGACTTAAGCAATTGTGAGTATCTGGCTTCTCCCATTATGAAGTCTTGATAACTCGCTTTAGGTTCTTTTGAATCCAATACGAAAGGATTTTTGCTTTGTTTTTTCAATTCGGGATTATATCTGTATAAATGCCAGTAACCTGCTTCAACAGCTTTCTTTTCTTCGGTCTGTGTGCAGCACATTCCGCCTTTAATACCATGATTAATACATGGTGCATATGCAATTATTAAAGAAGGTCCTTTATAACTTTCGGCTTCACTTATAGCTTTGATCAATTGATTCTGGTTAGCACCCATAGCAACCTGAGCAACATATACATATTCATATGACATAGCCATTTTACCAAGATCCTTTTTCTTAATAGGTTTACCTGCGGACGCAAACTGTGCAACCGATCCTGTAGGTGTCGCTTTTGAAGATTGACCTCCGGTATTTGAATAAACTTCGGTATCGAATACCAGAATATTTACGTCTTCACCAGTTGCAAGAACATGATCAAGTCCGCCGTATCCGATGTCATATGCCCATCCGTCTCCTCCCACGATCCATTGTGAACGTTTAATCATGAAATCTTTCTTTTCTTTTAATTCATCAACTATAGCATTTATATCCGAATCTTGGGTATTGATAGTCTCTAATGCATTTTTCAATTGGGTTGACGCTTTAATCGATGCATCACCGTCATAACGAGAATCTATCCAGTTGTTGCAGACCTCTTTTACATTTTCAGAAACATCTTTTTCTATTAATGATTTACAAAGCTCTTGTATGCGATCTTGAATTTGTTTTACACCTAAGTACATTCCTAATCCATATTCGGCATTGTCTTCAAATAATGAATTTGCCCAAGCCGGTCCTTTTCCGTCTTTATCTATTGCAAATGGTGTGGAAGGAGCACTACCACCCCAAATAGACGAACATCCCGTAGCATTGGCTATCATCATTCTGTCTCCGAATAATTGAGTGACCAATTTAAGATATGGAGTTTCGCCGCAACCTGCACATGCACCGCTAAATTCCAAATAAGGCATTTCGAACTGGGAACCTTTAACAGTGGTTTTGTTAGCAGGATTTTCTTTTTCACTTAAGCTCATGGCATAATCCCAGTTTGCTTCTTGAGCGGATTGGATTTCTATTTCTTTCATTACTAAGGATTTTTGTTTTGAAGGACATACATCCACACAGTTACCGCAGCCGGCACAATCCAAAAGTGACACTTGAATTCTGAATGTATAGTTCTCAAATCCTTTTCCGGTAGCTTTTTTTGTTATAAACGTTTCCGGTTTTGAGGAATCTTCTTCTTTATTCAATAGGAAAGGTCGAATAGCCGCATGAGGGCAAACGTATGAACATTGATTACATTGGATACAGTTTTCAGGTATCCACTCCGGTACGTTAACGGCGATACCTCTTTTTTCATATTTACTCAAAGCTTGAGGGAAGGTACCGTCTTCAATTCCTATAAATGCGCTAACAGGTAGAGAATCTCCATTTTGTGCATTAATAACATCAATGAAATCGGTCATAAACGGAGATATTTCTTTTTTGTTATCTGATGCAGCATCCTGTGTATCCGCCCAAGATGCAGGCACTTCAATTTTATGGAGCATGCTGATACCTTTTTGTACAGCTTCTTTATTCATGGACAATACTTTGTCTCCAAATTTGCTGTATGATTTAACAATTGCTTTTTCCATGTAACTAACAGCGTCTTCTATGGGTATAATATTTGCAAGTTTAAAGAAAGCGGACATCATAACCATATTGGTTCTTTGTCCTAATCCTATATCATATGCTATCTTAACACCATCTATAGTATAAAATTGAATATTGTTTTTAGCTATGTAACGTTTCATTTTAGCAGGCAGATTTGCTTCAAGCTCTTCGGCGTTCCAGCTACAATTCAAAAGGAAAGTTCCACCTTTTTTAATATCGGTAACCATATCGTATTTATTAACATATGATGGGTTATGACAGGCTAAAAAATCGGCTTTCTTAATTAAGTATGTTGATTTTATAGGTTTTTTACCGAACCTTAAGTGAGAAACGGTAATACCGCCTGATTTTTTGGAATCATATGAAAAATATGCTTGTGCATACATATCGGTATGATCACCAATTATTTTTATAGAGTTTTTGTTAGCTCCCACCGTACCGTCACCGCCAAGCCCCCAAAATTTACAGCTTACTGTTCCTTGAGGTGTTGTATCTATTTCTTCCCCGATAGGTAAAGAAGTATATGTAACGTCATCAACTATACCGATAGTGAAATTACTCTTAGGTTTATCTTGTTTTAAATTTGTATAAACAGCAACAATTTGTTCAGGGGTAGTGTCTTTTGAACCTAAACCGTATCTTCCGCCTACGATTAAAGGAGCGTTTGCATCACCTTTATAAACTGCGCAAACATCAAGATATAAAGGTTCACCTACAGAACCGGGTTCTTTTGTTCTGTCTAAAACAGCTATCTTTTTAACTGTTGCAGGCATTTCATTCAAAAAATGTTTGATTGAAAAAGGTCTGTAAAGGTGAACTTTTAAAACACCTACTTTTTCTCCTTTGGATACGAGGTAATCTACAGTTTCATCTATTGTATCGGTAACCGAGCCCATAGCTATAATAATGTTTTCGGCATCGGGTGCGCCGTAATAGTTAAACAAACCGTATTTTCTACCTGTCAGCTCGCTGACTTTATTCATATATTCTTCAACAACCTCAGGTATTTTTTCATAATATGTGTTTGAAGACTCTCTTGCTTGGAAGAAAATATCAGGATTTTGTGCGGTACCTCTTAAAACAGGGTGTTCCGGATTTAATGCACGTTTACGGAATTCTTTCACCGCATTGAAATCTAACAATCCCTTTAAGTCTTCATAATTTAAAACTTCTATTTTTTGTACTTCATGTGATGAACGAAATCCGTCAAAATAATGTAGAAACGGTACGCGCCCCTTAATAGCACTAAGATGGGCAACGCCTGCTAAATCCATTATTTCTTGTATTCCGCCTGACGCTAAAAGTGCAAATCCTGTTTGACGGCATGCCATTACATCGGAATGGTCACCGAATATAGACAAAGCATGGGTAGCTAAAGCGCGAGCGCTAACATGGAATACTCCCGGTAGCAATTCTCCGGCTATTTTGTACATATTTGGTATCATCAACAGTAATCCTTGCGATGCTGTAAAGGTGGTTGTCAGTGCACCGGATTGTAAAGCTCCGTGAACAACGCCGGCAGCTCCGGCTTCAGATTGCATTTCAACTACTTTGACCGGTTGTCCGAATACGTTTTTCAGACCTTTTGCCGCCCATTCATCAACGTTTTCCGCCATAGGTGAAGAAGGTGTGATGGGGTAAATTCCCGCAACTTCGGTAAATGCATATGCCACGTGTGCGGCAGCGGTATTCCCATCCATAGTCTGCATATTTTTGCCCATATATTTTTCTCTCCTTTTTAATATAGTGTAATGTTCAATAAGTATATGCCATTATGTATATAACCTGCATAACATATCTTAATAGCATTGTTTGCATGTATTTTAACATTATTATATATAATAACATAAAGTGTTTGTTTTTAAAAGACTCGGACGAAAAATATTTGTATAATGTATACAAGATATCGTATTATTATCAAAAAAGACACTGTAAGGCTATCATGTATATGGCAGATAACGTAATGCATATCAATATAAGAAAAAAACATTGTTGTGTCAACTCATATGTGTTGCAAATGTTACTAAAAAATACCCCTTAATTTATATCAAGGGGTATTTATATATACATGTTTCTAAAAATTATATTTTTTCAGAAACAAAGTGTTCAAGGTGAATATTTAATCTGTTTCACATAAGAATGTATTTTATTGAAATTAGTAAGATAATACCGGGAATTCCTAAGATACCGGTACAAAAAACCGTGTAAACGTTAAAAGGAATAGAAAAACCGATACCTGTAAAAATTCTGTTTGTAAAAAAAAGAAAACCGGCTCCCAATAAAATATTTAGAATAAATTTAGCTATAATTTTCATATAATCAGATCAGCAGATGTCCTAATACCTGATCCTTTTGTCCCCCCTTTTTTTTATTTTTTTCTTTTATAGATTGCGGCGTTATACTGCCCATGATTCCTCTTTGCTTTGCAAGTTTTATCAAATACTGATAGTATTCGGTACAACCCTTTAATTTATATATGTGGCTGTCAATGATTTCCGGTGTCGTCGCATATTCAAATTTTTCATTTGCTATATCCAATTCTAATTTAGCTTGGTTTATAGCTTCCATCAATTCTATATCTTGCATATATTCCGATGTATCTTTTGGCAAACTTTCCGGTTTTTTTTCACAACTTTTTTTCTTAAAAAAATGCTTTAACGAAATAGAAATTGTTTTCTTTTTTAACCACGATATGTACATAAATAGCACCTCCCATAATATACCATATACATTAAGATATGACGTACTATTCGAAATATTCCCGACTAACATAATTTATGTATGGTTTAAAATTTATAATTATGTTATAATGAAACACACATGTATGACATGACTAAGACAAGATACATAGGATTTATTACGGTGTTTATTTGTTAATTTAAATGGCTTATATTGTTTTTAAAAATTTTATAAGTACCAAACTAACCATATAATAATGTTATCTTTGTGTTGTTTTTTCATTGCTAACTTGCGATAATATATATAAAATAAAAAAAATGGAGTGTTGCTTGTTGATTTTGTATAATTTGTTTTTTAATAAAAGGGGAGTATCCTCATTAAATGTAATTATTATTATATTGATTTTCGCACTATTGGGTTTATCATCATATACTGTTGTGCTTTTTAGTGATCTTTTGGACATAGAAACCATATACAAAGGTATCTATGTTAACAATATAAATGTAGGTGGAATGACTAAAGAAGAATTAAGGCAAATATTAATTGATAATGAAAAAAAAGTATTAGAAGAAAAGTTTATTTTAGTAAGATACAATGAAAAACAAAAAGAAATAAAATATACCGATATTGGAATTAATGTAAATATTGATGAAACAGTTGATAAAGTTTGGAACACAGGGAGAACCGGAGATACAAAGGATCGGGTTTTTGAAATAATATCCACTTATCTTCATCCTAAAAAATATTATACGGAAGTTACCTACGACGATATTTTAGTTGAACGGCTCATAACACAGATATATGACGATATCTATGTTGAGAGGGTGGATAATTCTTATGAAATAAATAATGATAAATTGATTTTAAAATCCGGAACGGATGGCAAGGAATTAAATCGTACGGTTTTGGCAAATCAAATATACGGTTCTTTGGAGAAGCTTGAAAGCGCTGAATATAATGCTGAAATTTCGGTCTATCCCAGAAGAAATATAGATATAAATGAAATTTTTGAAAAAATTTATCAAAAAGAAGAACCTGCAAGCTTTAGAGTTGAAAATAATCAAGTGGAAATAATACCTGAGAAAAATGGAAGAACCATAGATAAAACTGTTTTGGAGAAATCCGCCGCTGACATGATGATAAAAGAAAACTTAATAATTCCTTTAACAATACAAACAGTTATTCCGGATTTTAAAGTAAGAGATATTGAAGAAAATTTGTTTAAAGATTCATTGGCGGTCAGGACAACGACATTTTCAACTTATGATAAAAACACTATTAACAGAGGGATCAACATTAAACTGGCTTCACAAGCTGTAAACGGAAAAGTTTTAGCACCGGGGGAAATATTTTCGTTCAATCAAGTGGTTGGTGAAAGATCGGCTGCAAGAGGTTATCAAACCGCAAACATATACACAAGCGGACAGATTGTAGAAGGTATAGGTGGAGGTATTTGTCAGATATCTTCTTTGTTATATAACATCGCTTTATATTCCGGATTGGAAATAGTGGAAAGAGTAAATCACCAGTTTACCGTAAGTTATGTAGAGTTGGGAACGGATGCAACTGTGTCATTCGGATCAATCGACTTTAGATTTAAGAATAATACCGATTGGCCTATAAAAATTGTTTGCGATATTAAAGATAATTCTGTGGAGATCAATTTTATAGGTACTGATGAACATCCGGGTAGAAATATTGCAGTTGAAACTAAAGTAATACAGGAGTATCCATTTAACACAATCGAGCAGAAGGTTACAACCCTGGCCCCGGGTCAAAAATCAGTTAAGCAAGAGGGAATGACCGGATATTATGTTACAGCTTACCGCGTATTTAAAACCGGAGATGATGTTGTAAGAGAAGAACTGGGTAAGAGCTGGTATTCAAAAAGAGATAAAATAGTTCTAGTGGGTACAGAATAAGGAATATAGTATGTCTGACGGTGAATTATTATTAGGTATCGATATTGGTACATCCGCATGTAAAACAGCGGTATTTGACATAAAAGGTAATGTTATTACTATGTCTGATGCCGCTTATTCTTTATATTTTCCTAAAGCAAGGCATGTAGAACAAAATCCTGAAGATTGGTGGCACGCAGTATGCTATTCGGTAAAAAAATGTGTGTTAGCATTAGGTAAACTCTCAAAAAATATAGTTTCCATAGGAATTACCGGTCAAAGCTGGGCAGCGGTAGCTCTAGACTTCGAGGGTAAGGTATTATGTAATACTCCCATATGGATGGATACCAGGGAAAATTCTTTTATTGATAATTACATTGAATTATTAGGCGAAGATAATCTTTTCAGATTAACCGGTAACCCGTTTAGGCCCGGTTACACAATACCTAAAGTTATATGGTATCGTGAAAACATGAAAGATGTATATAAAAGAACATATAAGTTTTTACAAAGCAACGGTTACATAGCATATAAATTGACCGGATTTTTGGGTATGGATAAAAGCCAAGGAAACGGCCTTCACATTTTTAATATAAATGACTTATGTTATGATGATAAAGTATGTATGTCAATGGAGCTTGATAGAGATAAATTTCCTGATATTACCGACAGCTGTGAAATTGTAGGGGTTTTATCTAAAAAAGCTGCTGAATTAACGGGGTTATTGCCCGGGATACCGGTGGTGGCGGGCGGTCTTGATGCCGCATGTGCCGCTTTGGGGTGTGGTGTTTATAAAAAAGGACAAACACATTTTCAAGCGGGTTCGTCTGCAGTATTGAGCGCATGTATGGATAAACCTGTTAAACATAAAAAGCTTATTTTAAGTGCTCATGTGGTTCCCGGAACCTGGATTTTACAAGGAGGAACTTCAGCATTTTCCGGATCATTTAAATGGTTTGGAGAGAACTTCGGATACGAAGAATCGATTAAAGGTGAAAAGGCAGGAAAAAGTGTATATGCAATGATGGATGTGGAAGCGGAAAAAATACCGGTTGGTTCGGAAGGATTAATATATCTGCCGTATCTATCCGGTGAAAGATCACCTGTTTGGGATGATAAAGCCAAAGGAGTGCTCATAGGTCTGGATTATAGTAAATCAAAGGCTCATGTTATCCGGGCTATCCTTGAAGGATGTGCCTATTCCATATATCATAATTACCTTTGTATAGAAGAAGCCGGCGGTGAAGTGCAAACTATTTTTGCCGGAGGTGGCGGTTCGGTTAGTAAATTATGGATGCAGATGGTATCGGATATGTTGTGTAAAAATATAAAAATTATAAAATCCGAGACCGCTTCGTGTTTAGGAGCCGCTTTGCTTGCGGGAACAGGAATCGGTCTATATAACGATTGTGAGGAAGCAGCTAAATCGGTGATAGGTACCGTAAGAGAGCATGAACCCGATTTAAAAAACACAGAGATATATATGGAAGGCTTCGAACTATATAAAAAACTTTATGAAGCCAATAAAGATATTATGAAGAAGCTATAAACAAGAAATGTATGTTATTGGTCTTTTAATTTTTCTATTTTAATCCTTTTTAATGGCACCACTGCAGGTCCGGTTATTACATTTCCCTCCATATCAAAGCGTGATCCGTGACAAGGACAATCCCAGGAGTTTTCTTCCTGATTATATTTAAGAGGGCATAATCTATGGGTACATCGAGCATCGAATGCGTTAATCGATCCGTCTTTTTTTCTATAAATAGCTACAATATGACCGTTAATACGAAGTATTTTTGCTTCACCTGTTTTTATCTTTTTTAGATCTCCCTGAGGGATTATTAAATTTTGTACGGTGTATTCTCTTACGGCATCTGCTCCTAAAATTATAAATTCTTTAGCAGCGGCACCGGGAGTAAATCGTGCCGGTGAAAATAATTCTTTTGTATCCATGACAGGATGTTTTTCTCCCGTTATCCGGCATGCTATCATCATAGCGGCCGCAGCCGAATTTGTCATACCCCATTTATCGTATCCCGTAGCAATGAATACATTTGGAGTTTGCCCGGATAATGTGCCGATATACGGTATATGATCAAGTGTTACACTATCTTGTGTAGACCACTCATATGATATATTATTCCTACTATGAGGAAATTTGCTTTTTTTCAACTCACTAATCTTATCGAATATAGGTCTTTCATTTTTGTTATGTCCGGTTTTATGATTATATCCTCCTAGTAACAGATGGTGTGTATTACCCGAGACGTGTGACCGTATAGTGTTGACAGGGTTACCCGTATTAATATACATACCTTCTATATCATAATCAGCAACAGCTGTTTGAGTTAAATAAGATCTCATTTGGTATACGCGTAAAAAATAATATCCCGGCATATCTATGAACGGATAGTTTGTAGCAAGGATTATATATTTGGCATGGAGAGTTCCGTCATTTACATGAACAGCGCAAGGAGGTTCTTTGTCAATTGTCTTCACTTGTGACTGTTCATATATTTTACCGTTATTTTTTGTGAATATATCCGCTAATGCATAAAGATATTTTAAAGGATGAAAATATGCCTGATCGGGAACAACTAAAGCCGCTTTTATAGGAAATGGTAGCTTACATTGATTTGTGATAAATGAGTTCAAACCTATTTTATCATATGCTTTTTTTTCATTTTCGATTTTATGAATATGTTTTTCCTCTTCTGTATAAACGTATGCAGAACTACAGGTGTAATCGCAGTCAATATTGTTAGTATTTATTATATTTTTAATAATATCAAAACCGATAGTATTTGCCTTATAATACAAAAAAGTATTTTCCACACCGATCCCCCGAATATATTGCCTATATTTTAAACCGTGTTGAACTGTTATTTTTGCTGTGGTTTTAGAAGTGGTACCACTACCAATTTTATTCGCTTCCAGTATAACGGTTTTTAGCCCCTTTTCTGCTAGGAACATTGCAGCGGTTATCCCAGTCAGTCCGCCTCCTACAACTGCTACGTCGCATGAATCGTTACCCTGATAAACAGGATACTCCGGCGGGGTAACTGTGGCTGTCCAAAAAGATTCATTATGATTCATATATTATCCCTTCTGTTTTCGATACTTTTTGTATTTAAGACCGGTAATTTACATTAGTATATCCAAATTGCATAGTATTTATTATTTTCTTTACATTTTCGAAAAGATTGATATAATTAATATATAAAAAATTGTCAGATTGATGTGGCGTTTTTTATAATTCCAAAAATAAAATACAACAGGAGGTATATATGAAAGAATTAAAAGGTACCAAAACCGAGAAAAATTTAATGGAAGCATTTGCAGGAGAATCTCAAGCTCGAAATAAATATACTTATTATGCATCTGCTGCAAAAAAAGCAGGATATGAACAGATTGCAGCTTTGTTTTTGGAAACGGCAGATAATGAAAAAGAACATGCAAAGATCTGGTTTAAAAAATTTCATGGTATTGGAAATACAGTAGAAAATTTAATTGATGCGGCTGCAGGTGAGAGTTTCGAATGGACCGATATGTATAAACATATGGCACAAGATGCTTATGATGAAGGGTTCGACGATATAGCGAAACTTTTTGAAGGAGTAGCGGCAATTGAAAAAGAACATGAAGAAAGGTACAGAGCGCTTCTTAAAAATATCCAAGAAGGTACTGTGTTTAAAAAGGACGGTTCTTACGTGTGGAAATGCCGTAATTGCGGACATGTTCATGTGGGAGCCGAAGCTCCGGGCATATGTCCTGTCTGTGACCACGGACAAGCGTTTTTTGAATTAAAAGCCGACAATTATTAAGACGGATATTTTTGATCGTTATAAAAAAGTAAAAAAGACTCAAGCAACCCGGTCATATAATGTTGTTTGAGTCTTTTAAGTTATTCTCAAATTCGATTCATATGGTTGGAACTTTAACCGGTCCAGCTTATAGTTTATACTGTCTATCTGCTTTTTTATATACATTTCATCGAACTTTTCTCTCCCTGATGTGCTTATATACATAAGACAGTTTTGTAAAAAAGCCTGTGACAGCTCATTTTCTATTTTTATTTGTTCTTGTGTCATATAGCCGCGGCCAAGACGATCACAATAGGTTAATAATCCTATTTCGGATAAATCGACATTTTTACTCATATTATAAAAATCAACAAACGGTAGTTTTAATTCCACATATAAAGGCTGCATATGCCATCTGACAAGATTTGAAACTTCTACACTTAGCTTATCATCACCACTTTGGGATAATATAAAATCTCTAGCCGGAATATGTCCGTCCCTATCATGGTCATAAGCTGTTATTTTACCCTTTCGTATCTTTGTGGCTTTTGTTTTGCCAATATCGTGTAATAAAGCAGCCCACATAAAAGCAACAGGATTATTGGAAATTTGTTTATATATCGCTGCAATGTCTACAACCATCATTACATGGTACCAGACATTACCTTCCGGATGATGTACAGGAGATTGGGGAACATTAATTAAGTCGGTTAGTAGTGTATACGGATAATTTTCAGGGAAACGTTGCTGTTCAACTAATATATTAAAATATTCAGAAGGTTTTGCATCGTTCAACATATGTTGTTCAAATTCATTGAAAATTTTCGTCATTTTGTGTTCCTTTCTTAAGTCGGCATATATGCATTGTTCCCCGAAATATAGTATGATATTATAAATACGATAAGGAGGTAACGGCTACTGTAAACATGAATGCAAAAGAGATTTTAGATTTGGCTTTATATGCGGGAAGAATTATGTTGGAAAGTGGTGCCGAGGTTTATAGAGTTGAAGATACAATAGCACGTATCTGTAAAAGCTGTGGTGCCGACAGTATTGAAAGTAAAGTGACTGTAACAGGTATAGACGCCACTATTACCTATAACAGTGAAACAGTAACGCTTATAAAGCGCATCAAGAAAAAAGATATTAATCTTACAAAAATAGAAAAAATCAATCAAATGTCTCGTGACTTGGCAAGCGGATATGTTAATGCCAATCAAGCCAAAGATATTTTAAATAATATAGGAGGAATGCAAGAGTATAAGCCTGCGTTATTGATTTTATTTTCAGGTGTATCTTCCGCATTTTTTTGCCTTATGTTCAAAGGTCAGGTTATCAGCTGTCTTATGGCCTTTATTGTTGGAGCAATAACACGGATGACTTTAAGCCTTTTAAAAAAAATAAATCTTTCCGGATTTATTATAGATTTTACGGGAGGTATGCTTGTATCCGGTTTGTCGGTAGCTTTGGTACGGTTATTGGCTAAAGGTGACCATAACGAAGTTATAATAGGCTCAGTGATGATTCTGGTACCGGGAGTGGCAATAACAAATGCAATATTAGATATCTTTCATCAAGATTATATAAGCGGTACGGTTAAAACAGTTGATGCATTTATAACTATAATAGCGGTAGCTACAGGGGTAGCTATAATATTCAGTCTTATTTCTTTAATTTCCGGAGGAATTATATGAATATTTTATTAAATGCAGGATATGCGTTTATAGCTACAATGTCTTTTTGTATATTATTTCAATGTCCGAAAAAAGCTATAGTTTCCGCAGGTTTTTGCGGAATGTTAGCTTGGACGGTTTATACATTGGTATTCATACCGTTTGAGTCAGTAATAGTTGCTACATTTGCAGGAGCGTTTGCAACAGGGCTGGCAAGCCAAATAATTGCCAGAATACAAAAAATGCCTATTACAATTACATTAATGCCGGGAATTATACCATTAGTACCGGGAGCGGGTATGTATTTTACCATGCTATATTTACTTCAAGGGAATTATGAACAGGCGATTTATAAAGGAACGGAAACCATGCTAATTGCATTGGCAATAGCAAATGCGGTTATTATAACAGCAACCATTTACAAAATCATACTTTCTATTAAAATTATAAAAAAATAACTATTGCAAAGGTTTTATATACGTACATTTTTAAAATAAGTTTTAAAAATAATCCTATTTTTAGACCCGAGGCCGCATCAAGCGTCCTCGGGCCGGCTTACATTTCAAAACAGAGTTATAAAATGTATCCTATGCATACGATAGCTGCTACTTTTGTTGGTTTGCTTCTTTATTTGCTTTTTCTATGGCCATTTTTACCAAATTACCACAGTTCTTAGATGATACGCTTCCCCAACCTTCTCTTTTTACAGTGTCATATACTCCTAGTTCTCGAGCAAATTCCTCTTTTAACTTATCGGACATGACACTTCTTTTTCTACTCACAGTTATTCCTCCTTTTATCCTATTGAAAGGATATTCATTGTACGCACAATAATATTATTTGCGTTATTTTTAATTTTACTAATGTAAGTTTTTGATATGAAAGAACATTATTCTAAGATAAAGTATTGAAATGAGAGCTTATAAATGTTGACATAATAAGAAAAATAAAATATTCATTTTTATTTTATTAAATATACTTAAAGAGAACCTTCGTTTTCCTATACCACATAAAACAACATCTCTACTATTTTATATACCTTCAAACATTAGATCTTACCACTTTGGTTCAATGATCGTTCATATATTGAATAAAACCAATTTTTGTAGTAAAATTAATATTTAATTGTAAATAAAAAACGAAATACCAAAAACTGATATATCAATCGACTTACTAGAATGTAAATATCCTGTTATAAAGAGGTGGAAAGGAAGGATGAATATGGAGTATATAAAACCAACCAGAGATAAGGCATATAAATTGTTAACCGAATATAATCAAAGTGATGCATTGATAAAGCATGCACTTGCCGTAGAAACGGTAATGATAAGATTTGCAGAGCTTTTAGGTGAAGATGATGTTGATAAATGGGGGATAATAGGTTTGATTCATGATTTGGATTACGAAAAGTTTCCGGAACATCATTGTAAAAAGGTAAGAAGTATATTGGAAGAAAACAAATGGCCCGAAGAATATATACATGCAGTGGTAAGTCACGGTTGGGGAATCTGTTCGGATATCGAGCCTACTGCTAAGATGGAAAAAGTATTATACACAATAGATGAATTAACAGGCCTTATAAATGCAACATGCTTGATGAGACCCGGTAAAAGTATATTGGATTTGAGTATCGGATCGGTTAAGAAAAAATTTAAGCAGAAAAATTTTGCTGCGGGAGTTGACCGCTCGATTATCGAAAAAGGTGCCAAAATGCTGGGATATGAATTGGATTTTGTAATTGACGAAACGATTAAAGCAATGACGCAAGTAGCTGAGGATATCGGATTAAAAGGGACTTTATAATAAATTATAATTATTATTTCACTGCAATAACATCACTTACTTTAGTCCAAAGTATGCCTATGTCGCGTAATTGAAAATGCCTTAACATATAGATAAGTTTTTGCAGTGAAATCATAATATACTTAAAACATTATGGAAGTAAAATGAGTCATTTGTTTTGCATATGTACATCCATTTGAGGATAAGGAATCTCAATTCCTTTTTTATCAAAGCTCTTTTTAGTATTTTCCATCATATCGAAATATACTGTCCAATAATCGGTTCTTTTACACCATACCCTGAAAACAAATACCAAAGCACTGTCTGCGTGCTCTTTTAATCTAGCCATGGGAGCCGGTTCTTTTAAAACCATTTCGTGTGAATCAGCCAGATCAAGTAATATTTTTACTACATCGTCTATATTTGAGTTATATGAGACCGATATTAGTAAGTCTACACGTCTGGTATCTTGTGCAGAAAAGTTAATAATCGAGGAGTTTGACAGCTGCCCGTTGGGAAGTATAATTTTTCTATTATCAGGTGTAAGCAAGGTCGTATAGAAAATGGTAATTTCCTGCACGGTGCCCGCATCTTTGTGAGTATCGATATAGTCTCCCACTTTAAAATGTTTGAATACCATTATCATTACTCCACCGGCAATATTACCTAAGCTTCCCTGTAATGCCAGTCCTATTGCAAGGCCGGCCGATCCTAGTAAAGCCAACATAGAAGTGGTATCAACCCCCAAAATTGCTGCAACTGTGACAAATAAAATCACATTTAGAGTTATGGTTATAAAGCTTTTAAAAAATGTTTGTATACTTAATTCAATTTTTTGAAACTCTTTGCTTGATATTATGATCTTTACTAATACTTTGATTAATTTTGACCCTATAAATAGAAATAATAATGATCCTAAAATACGTAGCCCTGTATTTATAGTCATATCTGTGAAAAATGCAACTAATTGTTCCGGCATATTAACCCTCACTTTCTTTATGGTGTAATATTCATATAAAATTTCACTGCAATAACTCACTTACTATGAATCACAGTGTACCGATACCGCTTTATCATTGAAAATATCTTTATCTATAAATAAGTTTGCAGTAGAATCTTTATATAAAATTTTACCGGAAATTTCGTTTCGAATCAAATTTCCATATTGGTTTTTAAAACTTTTTTACCTTAGTATAAACCGTATAACTATGAAATGCAGATTTTTAAGTTAACATAATGTATTACCGCCGAATATAATGATAACGGGTGATAGTTTATGTATAGCATTGAAGTTGACACAAACAAGAAAATTTTAAGGTTATTTAAGGCCGGAGTATTTGTTAAGGAATATCCGATAGGTATTGGGAAGAAAACAACACCCACACCGTTAGGTCGGTGGGTGGTAACTCAAAGAGTTCTCATGGGACCCCGATACGGAGGATATTTCCTACAAATAAGTGAACCCAGTGGATTATATGGTATCCACGGGACCGACAAACCTTGGTCAATAGGTCAAGAAGGAAGTCGTGGGTGTGTAAGAATGTATAATAAGGATATAATCGAAC
>CAZJOD010000060.1:0-19828 GCA_964547525.1 uncultured Clostridiaceae bacterium | reverse complement strand
TATGGAGGTTTTTATGCCGGAATATTCAACCCGCCAAGATGAAATAAAAAGAAAAATCCGACAGTTAAAGAAGCTGGAATTAAAAATACGGTTTGGTGATGCAGATATATCTCCAAAATCCCATATTTCACTTGTTTGGGATACTTTTTTCGACCTTCGTGATATTACGACCGGCAAAGCGAAATTTTCCATAAACGATTTATGTGCTATGAGTAAGGACGAATATAAAAATGTTACCGATGAGTTCTTTTTTCATGTTTATTATAGATTATATAAAGAAAACGGATTGATGCATACCTGTTATAGTCCCGATTTATTAGCAAATCTAGGGTTACCATATGATGCGGATGAATCGACAATAAAAAGTAAGTTCAGAGAACTTGCTCTAAAATACCATCCTGATACCGGAGGTGATGCAAGCAAGTTCATAGATTTAATGGACAGCTATAGAAAATTAATAAAAAAAGGTAAATAAATGTTTTTAATAATTTTCAAAGAAACCGCAGAACCTATTTTTTTTGAAAATTCAAAACGGTTTCGATTACTTTCAATATTATATGAATTTTCAAGTAAAATCTTACCGTTGACATTGTTCTTTATTGCACATATTCCTCCAATAATTTTTCTTTGCTTAAAGTCATTTAGAAGCTTCTTTTTTATTTCAGTTTTCATCTTAATACCCCATTTCACGTAAGATAGAAGAAAGTCTGAATAAACGTTCCGATAACATTTCGTCATCGGCTACAAGAGCATCTCTGAAAAGTTCTATATCTTCTTTAATTTTTGGATTATCGGTACAAACCGCAATATTCATAGCATCCCCTTGTAGAGCTATTCTGTCTATCTCGCTTGCATTTTCATCATAAAGTTTTGGCAATTTGTATGATTCGTTAAAGTACTGTTTACTTCTACATATAAGAATTGCAAGATCAATTACTCTATGCAAAGGCATTTCCTCCGATTGCCTGGACCACTTCTCACCTGTATATCTCCATATTTTCGCCGATATATCAACTTTTCCCCTATCGTTCCACTGGGCTAAACCTAATGATAACCCTTTCGCATCGGAGCTTTTAATTCGACCGTCAATTTTATCATAATTTTCAGATACAATAACCGGTTTATGTTTTAGTGTAGTCGGTATATTCATAATTCACCTCTAATATCTTTCTTAGTTATTTACTATTTATTTAATTTATAAAATTACTAAATTACTAAATTACTAAATTACTAATTATAGTATAAATCCATCTAAGTACATTGTCAAGTAGTATCTTAATTTCTTTATGTTATATATAACGATAAATAAAGCAATAAAAAAATTTTATTTAAAAGCAGTTAAACATAGTTCATATGTAACCTTGAAGTTTATACTTTAAAAAAACTCATACCTAACGCTTATTCTTTAAGTTATGAGTTTATGTCTTTTAATCATTTTTAAATAATGTATTAATAAAGTTTATACCGAATTTACCGATAATTTATTACCGCCTCATGAGCACATTGTTTAAGAATAGTCAAATGTTCGGATTTTACTTCTTCAGGTGTATATTTATTATCTATGATATTGTTATATGTCAATGTTTCATACCAAACGGAGCTTGCAAGATAACAACCGTTACTTCCCGCATGTGCTTTATCCTCACAACACAGAATATCACCTATAATAGCTCTAGCATTCTGGAAAGCTTCTCCACAGGGTATGATCACTCTTATTCCCAAGTGTTTAGCAGCTTCTTTATAAGCGTTTTTAAGTTTTATAAACATTTGCTGTTGATCATAATCGTAATTAATAAATCCTTCCCAATCACATCCGGTTTGATATGCCCATGTCTGATGTATTATTTGTTCGGCATTCGGGACATATTGCTTAACATAATCAGATATATTACTTAAAAACGGGTGGTAGCTCTGTATTACCCCACTTTTCCCGCTTGCTTGTTGAAATGTGATATAATCCCATTTTTCTTCTAGTAACGCTTCTTTTATTGTTGAAATTTTTACAGGCTCATTTGTCTTATAATACGCGTAATCTCGTGCATCGTTAACCGCATTATTCCAATGTCTTTCCAATGTACATCCACCTATGTATAAATTGCCAAGAATTATATTAATTCCGTCCGAAGATGCGATTTGACGTATGTATGTATGAGCATTTACAGAAAAACTATTCCCAATAGACAAAAGTTTGATTTCAGTTATATTCTTATTATTCATTTTATTGTAACTCCATATATATTCAATTATTTTACTCACAGATTATCATGTCACTAATCAATATAATTATATCTTACCAATTTTACTTATTCAACCTAAATGCTAACTAGATTTTTACGATATAACATCAAACATGCGTTTTAGTTATGAGTTTTTATATTGTAATCATAATTAAAGATGAAATTAGAAGACATATGTAGAAATTAATAGCATAGTTAGGTATAATTTAAACTATAAGTAATAAGTTTTATTTAAAAATAAACTTTATACATACGGTTCTTAATGGTTTATCTTATTAAAAAACAGGAGGGTTATATGAAAAAGTTTGACATAGCAGTCATTGGAGGCGGGTCCGGACTGATGGTTATAGATGCGGCACTTAATAAAAAAATGAAATGTGCCATAATCGAGAAAGCAAAATTCGGAGGAACATGTCTTACAAGGGGTTGTA
This sequence comes from uncultured Clostridiaceae bacterium, assembly GCA_964547525.1. Classification (GTDB taxonomy): domain Bacteria; phylum Bacillota; class Clostridia; order JAAYHZ01; family JAAYHZ01; genus CAZJOD01. The sequence continues at coordinate 17,160 of CAZJOD010000060.1, read as the reverse complement.
TCCCGTCAAAAATGTTGGTATATCCTGCAGATTTGATAAGAGAAACACAGAAATCAAGTCGTATAGGATTGGATTTTTCTCCTCCGGCTATTAATTGGGATACGGTAGCAAATAGAATGTGGCGTCAGATTTCTTATAGTTCAAAAATAAAGGAAGGTTTAAATCAATCGGAAGGTTTGACAGTATACACGGGTATAGGAGAATTTACAAGCTCCAAAACAATGAGGGTTTCATCCGAAGCAGGTAATGAGATTGAAGAGTTCGAAGCCGATCGGTTCATTATAGCTGCAGGTGCAAGATCTTTCGTACCAAATATTGAAGGATTAAATGATGTAGGATATGTAACATCCGAAACATTTTTCGGAGATAAATTCCCTGCAAATCCATGGAAAAGCCTTATAATTATTGGTGGTGGTGCAATTGGTGCCGAGTTTGCACACATATTTTCTTCTTTCGGAACAAAAGTTACTATGATTGAAAGAAGACCTCATATACTGTCAGGTGAAGAAGAAGAGATTAGTCAATTTGTTGAAAAGCAATTTCGCCACAATAACATAGACCTATTTACAAATTATAAAATTAATTTTGTTGAAAAAGCTAATGGTAATAAATTACTTCTTATCGAAGAGAACTCAACCGGGAATACAACAAGTGTGCAAGCTGAAGAGATTTTTGTTTCTTCCGGGATAATCCCTAACAGTGATCTTTTAAAGCTTGAAAAAGCAGGCGTTGAAACAGATGCCCGTGGTTGGATATCAACAAACGAATATTTGGAAACCTCTCAAAAAAATATATGGGCTATTGGAGATATAAACGGAAAATATCAATTTAGACATAAGGCCAATTATGAAGCTACAATTTTAATCCGAAATCTTTTTGAAACCGATGAAAAAAAAGTGGTAAAATATGAATCGGTTCCGTGGGCGATCTTTACATGGCCTCAGGTTGCCCATGTAGGTCTAACCGAGAGTCAAGCAAAAAGTCGCGGTCTAAAAATATGGATAGGTAAAAACTACTATTCAGATGTTGCCGGAGGAATTGCTATGGGGTATTCAAAACGTAGCGAAGATGACGGCTTTGTAAAGATAATCGTTGGTGAAAACAAAAAAATTATAGGTGTACATATAGTAGGCCCTTATTCTGCAATGTTATTGCAACCGTTTGTCTATTTAATGAATACGGAATATCAATGTAAATGCATAAATGAAAAAACATCAAAAAAAAATGAACATTCTTCAAAATTATCATCTGTACTATGTCCTCAAAGCGGTTCATATTTGCCTATAGACGATTCTATGATAATTCATCCCTCTTTGAATGAACTGACCGCTTGGGTTATTGACAATATAGATTGGAGAAAAGAAGCATAAATTCAAAAGTACAATAATAGATAAAGAAACATTTCTCAAACACCATTAAAAAATTTTTTGATTTAAATTACATATCCCGAATATTAATTGTTAAAAAAGGTGCTCACTTGAAGCACCTTTTTTATGTTTTTTAATATATAAGTTCATGCCGGCTTTTCATTTTTTACTTTTCTACCCTTTAAGTACATTTCAGATATAGTAGCGATGGGACAAATAATACACCATGTTCTAGGCTTATAAACAATTGCAAGAATTAAACCTAAAATTGTCGTCGTCATCATCATAGAATAAAATCTGTATGCCATGTGTGTAAACCATACGGGAAATCCGGTAAAAACAAATAGTTGAGGCATTTCTCCGTATAAAGGAATAATCATTAAAAACCTCAAATACTTCATGGGTTCAACCGAACCTTTTGCAACCATTATGGTTGAAATAATAATAACAAAAAGGCTAATACCAAAATAGGCAAGCATTATACTATTCATCGGGCCTTTTATGAATAATTTTGGTGTTTTATAAGAGCAACCTGAGGTAATACGCCCGCATTTTGTAAACAGATTGGCTCTCGGACAATATGACTGACACCATGTTTTTCTTTTATCACGTACCAGAAGAACCATAGGTAATATCATACATATAAATCCTAAAGCGGCAAAATGTATGTTAACAAATCCTAATGTGAAAAATAACAACGTTCCAAAGAACAAAAACCTATTATTTCTTAAATTAATTTTCATTGCCTCTTTCCTTATTTTTTATTTTTTTAATTTGAGGGCTTACGGTACTGTTATTATTGAATTCCATAAGCACAACAATTATTATTAATATTTTTTATAGTATCAAAGCTGTAATTTTAAGTATGTGACAAAAGCACATAATAAAAAATAATGGAGCTTTTACTGTAAAAATAGTTATTGTAGTGAATCATAAGCTATATTATGAATAAGTGTCTTAAAACTTTATGTTATGGTTTGCTTCGTCCACTTATAATCTTGTATAATCGTTCTATATTGTTATTTAAACTCTTGTTGTTCATGAGAAGACTAAAAACTTAAAAATAAACAAAATGTTTATTTTAATCCCTTTTTATATTGATAAGGTGTTGTGTTTGTTAATTTTTTAAACACACGGAAAAAATGCTGTAAGCTTTGAAAACCGCAATCAAAACAGATCTCAGTAATACTACGATCTGTTTGCTTTAACATTTTTTGAGCTTCGATAATTTTCTTATTTCGAACATATTCACCTATTGAGAAACCGGTATATTTTTTAAACATTCGACACAAATGATATCGGGACAAATGAAACTCACCCTCTATTCCCTCAAGCGAAATTGGTTCCTTATAGTGAAGATTAAGATAATGTATAATCTGTCGAATAATTTCCTCAGTCCCGGCAACAAGCTGTGTTTGGTGTGATTTATTCGTACATTCACATAAAAATAACAAAAGCATAGCAAGATTCAATTTCAATATTGCATTGTCAGTAGATGTTCCTAAAAGATGGTCTTTATTAGTCTCCATACATTTTATATAGTGCATTATTTCGTCTGTTTGCTTTAAAGAGGGTTTAAATCTTTTTTGTTTTAATTGTTGGATATGTTGTAATACATTTTCTATATCCAGCACTTTCAATATATCCTCAATATATTTTCTTGTAAACATAAGCACATATCGAGTATAACGAGTATTTTTCGTATATAAAATTTTATGGATTTCGTATTCACCGACTAATAAAAGATCACCGTCTTTTATATGATATTGCTGATCTTTTACAAAGATTTGCAAATCCGCTTTAATAAAAAATGCAATTTCAAATTCATCATGTGTATGCTCTAAATCAGGTTTGTCTTCTAAAACAGTATCATGAAATGTAAATTTAAAATCTGAATTTTCCCTTAATACTTTAATATCATTCATTTGTTACATGCTCCGGATAGATTATATCATATCTAAAATCAGCAAGATAGGTTAGTTTTCTTATTTACAGCAAAATAGATGAAGATTTCTTTTCTGGCATAATATATAATTATAGTAATATCGGTACTAAAAAACGGGAGGTCTATATGAAAATTAGAGATCAATATATAAAAGCAGTGTTATTTAAAAACCCGGATAGAATACCCCTTTCACCGGGTGGACCAAGAGAATCTACATTAGCTGCATGGAAAAAACAAGGATTACCTGAGAATGCTAACTATCACCATGTTGTAACGGATAAACTCGGTATTCCACGAAATGCGCTTTTGTCCACATATTCAATGCCTGTATCTTTTAAAATGATACCTGAATTTCAAGTAAAGATCCTAGATCATAAAGACGGTCATTACCTTATCAGTGATTGGATGGGCGCTATAACGGAGATTTCAGATCAATATAATGAATCATATTTAAGATCTGCAAAAGATTTTGTTACAAGAAAATGGCATAAATTCCCTGTTGAAAATAGGTCTGATTGGGAACGTATGAAAACAAGATATAATCCTAACGATTCTTTAAGGATCCCTAATGATCTTACAACAGAAGTAGCTAATGCCAAGCTCAATGATAAAATAGTCACGCTTTATTTCAACGGAATTTTTTGGCAGTTAAGAGAGTGGTGCGGATTCGAGAATTTATGCTTATTGATGGCGGATGATCCTGTTTTTGTTTCGGAAATGGCGGAATTTTGGGGGGATTTTGTATCTAAAGTTTTAGAAAAAGTATTAAAAATTGCAGTACCGGATAAAGTTCTCATTTCTGAAGATATGGCGTATAAAGCACATAGTATGATATCACCTGCCATGACAAGGCATTTTATATTACCTGCATATAAAAAATGGGTACCAATGGTAAAGAAGGCTGGTGTTGAATTAATAGAATTAGATAGCGACGGATATGTTGAAGAATTGATACCTGTTTGGATTGAAGCGGGAATTAATTGCTGTAGTCCAATGGAAGTTGCCGCATATAACGATATTTTTAAGTGTAGGGAATTATTTGGTACAGATATGGCGTATATGCAGGGAATTGACAAAAGATTGATCGCAAAAGGCGGTAAAGATCTATCAGATCACGTATCTGCAATATGTAAAAAGATGTTTGAAAAGGGAGGCTACATTCCGGGGTGTGACCATGCAGTACCGCCTGATATATCTTTTCAAAACTATATTGAATTTACACGTTTACTTGCAATGTTCAGCGGATGGCTATAAAAAGTGTAATTTACCGTACAAAAATATGTAAAGGCTGATACTTTAATTTACTATGTTTTCTATTCTTTTATTGTCCGGATGTTTATAAAATGCTATAATCTATATGCTATTATTAACTAAAAGGAGAACAAACTAAACTTTATGAAACAAGATATGATAGTTATATTGGATTTGGGAAGCCCGGACAATACGGCAGTTGCCAGGGCGGTCCGTAGTCTTGGTGTATACAGTGAAATACACCCTCATGACATATCAGCCGAAAAACTCTCTCTTTTGCCTAATGTTAAGGGTATTATAATCAACGGTGGAAAAAATAATATAATAGATGGGTTGAAAATAGATGTAGATTGCAGTATTTATGAGGTAGGTTATCCTATAATAGCGGTTAATCACGAAGCGGCAAGGTGTGTAAACAAACTAAAAAGTTGGCCTGAGTCGGAAGAAGAAACAAAAAAAATTATTAAAAATTTCATATTTAAAATATGCCAAGCAGAATCTAATTGGAACATGAAAAATTTCATCGATGATCAAGTGGAACTAATTAAAAAACAAGTAGGCGATAATAAAGTTTTATTAGCTTTATCCGGTGGAGTTGACAGTTCGGTGGTTGCAGCCTTGCTTATCAAAGCTATTGGTAAACAGTTGGTTTGTGTTCATGTTAATCATGGTCTGATGCGTAAAAATGAATCGGATACTGTGATTGAAGTTTTTAAAAATCAAATGGACGCAAACCTTATATATGTTGATGCTGTTGAACGGTTTCTAAAAAAACTTGAAAATGTCTCCGATCCTGAGAAAAAAAGAAAAATCATCGGTGCCGAATTTATACGTGTTTTCGAAGAAGAAGCACGAAAACTGGAAGGTATTAAATTTTTAGCTCAAGGAACTATCTATCCCGATATAGTTGAAAGCGGTACAAAGACGGCTTCTATTGTAAAATCCCATCATAATGTGGCAGGATTACCTGATGACTTAAAATTTTCTTTGGTAGAACCTCTTTATCATCTTTTTAAAGACGAGGTCAGATCATGCGGAATAGAATTAGGTCTGCCCGAAGCAATGGTTTATAGGCAGCCCTTCCCCGGGCCGGGCCTTGGTGTGCGTTGCCTTGGGGCTATAACAAAAGAGCGCCTTGAAGCGGTAAGGGAATCAGATGCCATTTTACGAGAGGAGTTCGCAAAAGCCGGTTTAGACAAAAAAGTATGGCAGTATTTTACTGTCGTCCCCGATTTTAAATCTGTAGGTGTTAAGAATCATGCCCGTAGTTTCGAATACCCTGTTATAATTCGTGCTGTAAATACTATCGATGCGATGACTGCAAGCATTGAACAGATTGATTGGCCTATTCTCATGAAAATCACAGATAGGATTTTAAATGAAGTGAGAAGTGTAAACCGGGTTTGTTACGACTTAAGTCCAAAGCCTTGTGCAACTATTGAGTGGGAATAAACCACGTTAATAAATAATAAGGAGTGAAAAATATGAATTTCAAGCTGGTGCATAATAATTTCAATGTTTTTGACTTGGAAAAAAGCCTAAACTTTTATAAAGAAGCTTTAGGTATGACTGAAATCAGAAGGTTCGAACAACCCGAAGGTAAATTTATTTTAGTTTTTTTGGGGGATGGAACAAGTGCTCACCAATTGGAGCTTACATGGCTTAGAGATTGGGATAAACCTTACAATTTGGGTGATAACGAAATTCACTTGGCATTTACAACCGATGATTACGACAATGCATATCAAAAACATAAAGATATGGGCTGTGTATGTCAGGAAAGTAACGGCAGATTTTATTTTGTGGAGGATCCTGACGGATATTGGTTAGAAATCATTAAAGGTAAATAAAGGCAATTGTACATGATAGGTGCTTCATGTGAGTACCGGTTGCTTACAATATTTTTCAATGAATTATAATCATTTGATTATAACAAAGTTATCTTTTATATTCTAAAAATCTCGGCACTACTATATAGTAGTGCCCTTTTATCTCTGTTCTAAACCGCTTCACACAAAGCGATTACATTTTCTTCGGGTACATCGTATACAAGGTAATCACTGGCGGCAATTATGTGTTTTCTTCCTTGGGCAGCATCTATTATCTTTTTAACTTCATCTTTAATTTCTTTGGGAGTACCGTTTATCATCAAGGATAAAGAAACATTACCACGAGTACAGATATCTGGATTTAATTTGGAGAATGCATCTGCAAGTGAGATTATGTTCCCTTCCGGTTTAGGGGAAAGGGTTTCAAAAAGATCTATACCCATTTCATTATAATAACCCATAGTAAGCATGGGTTCAATGGGAGAGCATATGTGGCTGTAGATAAGAAATCCCTTTTCGTGTGCATATTTTGTTACAAGCTTTGAATAAGGTACTATAAACTTTTCATAATATGAAGGAGATATTACTTCAACACCCGGACCTCCTAGAAAAACAAAATCAATACCGGTTCCTTCTAATGCATCAATTATCTTATAATCCAGCTTTAGAGCTTTGTCCATAAGTGAAAAAAAGCGCTCTTCAAAATCAATAGCCAACAAAGCATTTGTTATAGTGTTAGCGAAGCTAAAGAGCTCATAAGGCTGCATTCCCCATTGAAATGAAACCGGACCTTCGTCATTAAAAAACTCAGCCATACTCCTAGCATACTCCGTATAACAAGAAAAATCCGTTTCTTTAATAGCTGTGTCAAGAACATATTCAAGTTTGTTTAAATCATGTTCATTATTTACCGCGTCTCGAATGTTGAAACTGCCCATTCGTGGCCTTTCCTCACTGTATCGTTCCAGTCGTCCGAAAGGAGTTTCAATATGTTTTTTCCAAATAGCCCGTTTTTCATTTTTATCAAAACTGTCGCATACCCATCCAAGGTTCTTGCAATGCATTATAGGATCTATTCCAATGTTATATAACGGGTGCATAGCGTATCGCCGGGTTACCTTAACGGTATGCTCCGGTGAACAGGATGAAATCCATTGTAAATTGTGCAGTTTAGCATCATAACCCGCACCACACCCTATCTGAGGCGAACATAATATTCTGTCTCCCCCGTTTTTAACGTAATCAATAAATTCCTTTTTTTTAGACATATCTTATATCTCCCGGATATATAACCAATTATTTTGTATTGATTATATATATGTTTAATATATGGATCCACTATTAAAGTTAATCTTATCAACCTTTCATTCTTTAAATCCTATAAATGTCGTAATATCTTCTAGTTGTCTCCGCCCGGTTTTTGGCGATTGCTCGTTTTCGGCATATCCTACCGGTATAATAGCCACAGGGCGCATTTGTTCATCTAAATTTAAAATAACGGTAACCTCTTTTTCATCAAAAGCTCCACACCAACAAGCTGCAAGTCCTTCTTCGGTCGCACATAGTAAAAGATTTTCTATAGCCGCCGCCGTATCTTGAATGGCATATAAATTTACTCCACGCTCACCGTATCTGATCGCGGTTCTTTCAAGGTCGGCACAAACCACAATATAAATTGGTGCTCCTAACATAAATTTCTGGCTATATGCCGATCTGCAAAGCTCTTTCTTTAGATCGTTATCTTTTATAACATAAAAATACCAAGGTTGACGATTACCTGCACTTGGTGCACTCCTTGCGGCGTCAAGAAGCTTAATGATTTCTTCCATAGGTATTTCATCCGGTTTAAAACTTCTTATACTTTTTCTTTTCCAAGTTAGTTCACTAAAATTCATTAAATCACACTCCAAACATTAAATTTCATAATTTATCTCTTACTAAAAATCAACTGTTATACTAATTATTTTCTATCTTATTGAATCTGTCAAGGTATAAAACGCATTTTACATAATTGCGTCTTTTAAAATTTATCCAAATTTTCTTTCTAAATACTTCTCATTTATATTTTTCTATGCTATAATGAAACATATGTTCATAAGAAGGTTTGTTTTTATTATTAATTTGTAACAAAATTATAACTTCTTTATGAATAGATTTTTTAAAGCTCAATTCGGTTGGAGGATATGATTTGTATGCAAAAAGACGATTTGACAAAAAGATATGATAATGCCTTACAAAGCTTTGTAGATAGGATTAGAAATGATCCGAACGTAATAGCGATTATAGTTTACGGAAGTGTATCTCACGGTACGGTATGGGAGAAAAGCGATATTGATATGACGGTGGTGGTACGTGACCAAAAGCTTGAACATAAAACTTACGGTATCTATGAAGATAATATTTTAATCAATTTAGATTTATGCCAAAGAAGCGAATTAAAACGCAATATGGAAAAAAGTCTTACCGGTTCTGTCGGCCATTCTTTCGGAGCCACAAGTAAAGTTCTTTATACAACTGATGAAAGTCTTTATGAATATTTCGAAGAATATAAAAAGATCGGAAAAGCCGATGTGGAAAAAGCACTTTTTGAAATGATAAATTTTCTTCTTGGTATTATGGAAAAAATTGAAAAATGGTTGGTTGTAAAAAATGATATCACCTATGCCCGTTATTACATATTAAAAGCAGCGGATGTTATAGCTAAAATTGAAGTTTGCTCACAATATAAAGTGCCCACAAGAGAAGCCATTCTACAAGCAAATGAATTAAATCCGCAATTAATTGAGAAATTTTATTATAAACCGATGATCACAGAAATGACACAAAAACAGATATATGATCTTTTAGTTGATATGCATGATTACATAATGAAACATTTTGACGCTATTATAAATGTTGCTACAGAACTTTTCGGTGACGGTGAAATAAAAACAGGAACCCATATTTCTAATTATTTTAAATCGTCATTACACTTTCTACATCCTATTTTGGACTTTTTATGTGATCAAGGTGTTTTAGAAAAAATTTCTCAAACTATTCGTATAACGCCCAAAAGTAGACCTGCGGTAGAAGAAATGGCATTCATAATGCCTAAATTATAAGGGGTGTAATTATGACTGCAAGAACAACAATAGAAGTATCCGGAGCAAAACAAAACAATCTTAAAAATATTTCTCTTGAGATTCCACGTGACAAGCTCGTTGTTATAACAGGTGTGTCCGGTTCGGGAAAATCCTCTCTTGCGTTTGATGTTATCTATGGTGAAGCACAAAGACGTTTTTTAGAGAGCATATCAAATTTCGCAAAAAGTCGTATAAGTCAAGTCAAAAAACCAAAAGTTGATTTTATTCGAGGACTTTCACCGGTTATTGCCATTGAGCAAAAAAAAGGTAATTCAAATCCCCGCTCTACAGTTGGAACTGTAACCGATATAAACGATTATTTACGTTTACTTTTTTCAACCGTAGGAATCGGCAAGTGCCCTGTGTGCGGTTACGAATTACGGCAAATAACTGCGGCTCAGATGGCTGAACACATCTCATCTCTACCGCAAGGTACCGTTGTGGAGTTACGTGCACCTCTTTACAAAGTTTACGGAGAAGGTTATGAATATATTTTAAAACAAACACGTGAAAAAGGATATAAAAAATTACTTGTAGACGGAGTTCCTTTTGACCTCGCCGATAAATCCGAGCTTGATGATGAAAATAACTATAATATTGAAATTATTATAGACCGTTTCGCTGTGAAGCCTGATATATATATTCAAATAGCTAAATCAATAGAAGCCGCTATGGTATCATTAAGTGAAGACTTATTCATAAAAGTTGAAGTTATCGAAGGTATAGACAATCGTTTTTATGATAACTTCGCATGTCCTGTACATCATTTTTCTTTGTGTGAAATGCAACCTTTTCACTTTTCATTTAATTCACCTGCCAGTGCATGTAATACATGCATGGGTGTAGGTCGTTCGTATGTGGTAGAGCCGAGATTTTTAATTGTAAACCCTTATAAAAGCATCATGAAAGGTGCTTTAAAAAACACCATGTTTAATCCGTCCGGAAAAGACAGCTACAGAACAGCTATTGTATATAGCCTTTCACAAAAATACGGTTTCTCTTTAGAGACTCCTTTTAACGAGTTGCCTAAAAATATACATGATATATTATTCTATGGTACAAAAGGCGAAAAAGTACGCATTGTACAACCGCCATTTGCCGGCAAAAAAAACTGGATAGTCGGCAGAGAGTTTCCGTTTCGTGGCTTTGTTAATGACATCGAAAGCTGGTATAGAAATTTTATACGTAAATCAATTTCAACAGAGATGTTTGAACCGGATTTCATTAAAGATACTATGATTGAAAAAATATGTCCCGAATGTAATGGTGCAAGACTAAAAAGACAACGCTTAAATGTCACTATAAACGGGAAAAATATAGATGATTTATGTAGAATGCAACTCCCCGAGTTAATCGATTTTTTATCATCACTTACCTTCTCACCGAATACAGTTGATGTCGGTAACAGTATTGTTAACGAAATAAAGTCAAGGCTACAACTTTTAATAGATATAGGTTTATATTATTTAAGTCTAGGCCGTCGAAGCGACACAATTTCAGGCGGTGAAATGCAAAGAATTAAAATGTCAACACAGATATCCGGTGAACTAATGGGAATGTTATATGTTATGGACGAACCTAGTATAGGGCTCCATCCTCGTGATTCTTACAAAGTCATCAATATCATGAAAAAGCTTCGAGATATCGGAAATACTGTTATTGTTGTCGAACATGACATCGATATGATGAGAAACGCTGATTTTTTAATTGAGGTAGGTGAAGGGCCGGGTGTTCACGGTGGTAATATAGTTGCTACAGGAAGTTATGATGAATTTATAGCCCAACCGTCGATAACATCGGATTTTTTGCTTGGTAAGCGTGAAATCGCCGTTCCTAAAAACCGACGTAGAGTTACGGACAATTGCATAACCATTCAGGGTGCACGGGAAAACAACCTGAAAAATATAGATGTAGATATTCCACTAGGCTTGTTTGTTTGCATAACAGGAGTTTCCGGTTCGGGAAAAAGTACATTAATTAACGAAATCCTGTTTAAAGAACTTGAAATACTAAAAAAATCGTCAAGGATTGTGGCAGGTGAACATGATTTTATTTTTGGTTCGGACAATATAAACCAAGTTATAAATATTGACCAGTCACCTATAGGTAGAAACAGTAAATCAAATCCTGTAACTTATGTAGGAGTTTATGACAGAATAAGAGAATTGTTTGCCATGACTGATATGGCAATATCCAGAGGTTTTAAACCTATTGATTTCAGTTTGACTCATGCCAACGGTACCCGATGTGAAAACTGTACAGGAGACGGAATAATAGTGACAAACCTACAATTCATGGCCGATATCGAAACAATATGTCCGGTATGTAAGGGAACCCGCTTTTCGCAAGAAGGCCTGGAAATTAAATATAAAGGAAAAAATATTTCGGAAGTATTGGATATGACTGTTGAGGAGGCAGTAGATTTTTTTTGCGACAACAGGTATATAACGCATAAGCTCTCAATAATGAACGAGTTGGGACTCGGATATATGAAGTTAGGTCAAAACTCCGTAACATTGTCCGGCGGTGAGGCACAACGTGTCAAACTTGCATATGAACTCGCCAAAATTAAACGTGGCAGCCACAATTTATATATTTTAGACGAACCTACGACAGGATTACATTTATCCGATATTCAAAAGCTGCTTTTATGTCTAAACAAGCTTGTTGACAGCGGTCATTCGGTGCTAGTGATCGAACATAACCTTGATGTTATTAAATCAGCTGATCACATAATTGATTTAGGACCGGAAGGCGGCAACAACGGTGGTTTCGTTATCGCCACAGGTACACCGGAAGAAGTTGCAACTTATGAGAATTCATATACAGGTAAATTTTTAAGAGAAATACTATTGTGTTAGTTTATTATAAAGTTCTACGGAAACACTTTATTTTATTGAACTAAACGAATAAACATTCAACCGCAGTACCCCTATACTTCTACATCGGATTAATTTCAACACCGGTTTATGGTAATTGGTTAATAGCAATAAAATCATTATAATTTTTTCAACGATACCAAGTGGCTTACATCATTTATGCAATTTACCTTACATATATCATTTTCAATTTTAAATCGGTTAATGCATGTATTACTCTGTCCGAAACGAATCGGGCCCGACGGACTCAATCCTAATAAAGAAGAAATAAAAAGACCGTTAAACGTTCCATGAGCGACAACTAAAATACATTCATCACCTGTAAAACGTTTTTTAAGGTACTCCACCACACTCCCGGTTCGTAGATATCCGATTTCCCTTGTTTCATTACCCGGATCTTCCCATCCTTGATCATCCTCTAATACTTTATCTATAAGCCTAATCCCGGGGTAACGCTCTAATAAAGTTTTTCCGGGTAAGCCCATATGTCCCTGTAAACCTCGTATTTCTCTGAGTTGTGTATGTACTTCCGGTTGATTATCATGGTGTGACGCCACAATCCATGCAGTCTCCAATGCTCTTACCAGTGGGCTGCAGAGAATATAATCAAATTTTTCAACTGATAAACGTTCAGCCAGCAGATGAGCTTGTTTAATCCCGAGGTCTGTCAATTCCGGGTCCGGACAGTCGTAATCTACAATATTTCCTAATGACTCTCCGTGTCTTACAAGAAATAAATCCATTATAATCCTCCAAGTTTAATTCTATTGTTAATCTTACCATGTATACGCAATATTCACAACTTAATTTATGAATGACGAGTTTAAATCGACGTACTCGATGCTCAGAGATATATAAATAAGCGATGTTACGAGCACTTGTTGCGAGTAGCTAAAAATCGATGTGCTCGATGCCAGGTGATTTTTAATTTAAGCGATAGAATAAAATTTAGTATAGAAAATATGCTCCATTTCATATAAAATAGATAATGTACATAGAGCCACGGTTTTTAAATTTTCTATACAATATTAATAAGGTAATTGCAGATTGTGCTATATAAATTTTTCTTTTATAACTAAATAACTAATGAAAAATAATGAGTTTTAACTCAATTTTTAACAATTTTGATATGGGGGTTTAAATGATTACAAAAAGAATATTGTTAGTGGTAGTTATATTAACAATCATTGTATGTTCTAATTCTTCTTTTTCTACTGTTAATGGTGAAGGATTTGAAGCAGACGGGTATTTATCACAGGTAGAAATAGCGGCACCGGTAAGAGCAAAAGTATTGGAAGTGTTAGATCATCAAACTGAAGAAATTGAATACTCCGGTGGTGTTTTTGTAACCGAAACAAAAATTTTATTAATAGAAGTAACACAAGGACCATATAAAAATCAAATAGTCGAAGCTTTATACCAAATAAATACCTTTAGTTCCGTATATAATATCGATATAAAAAAGGGTGACGGAGTTTTGGTATATATTGAAAGTGACAGCCAAGGGCAAATTGTGGATACATATATTGTAGAGTTGCTAAGAGAAAATTACTTGTTTTATTTGTTTTTTGCTTTTATAATACTCCTTATTGTTATTGGCAGAACCAAGGGACTAAAAGCAATAATATCTTTAGGATTAACTTGCTTTGCCGTAATTAAAATCCTTCTTCCCGCTATTTTAAATGGAAATGATCCTATAACCATAACAATATTAACTTGTATCGCATTAATAGCAGTTAATTTAATAATCATTAGCGGGATAAATAAAAAAACCTTTGCAGCTATTATCGGAACTTCAGGAGGTCTAATGACAGCCGGAGTAATCACATTGGTTGTTGGAACCGCTGCAAGGCTTACCGGTATGGGAAACGAAGAAGCTCACATGTTAATATATGTATCACAAGATATAACTATAAATTTCCAAGGACTTTTATTTGCTGCCATATTAATCGGAGCACTTGGGGCGGTAATGGACATAGGAATTTCTGTTGCTTCCTCCATGTATGAAATAGAGTTGACGAAACCTGATATATCAAAAAAGAATTTAATTCGATCAGGCTTAAATGTGGGCAAAGATGTAATGGCTACTATGTCAAACACACTAATTTTAGCATATGCCGGTGGTTCTATTCATCTTATGCTTTTATTAATGATTCAAGGTATTCCGTTTATGGAAATAGTTAATTCGGATTATATGGCTTCTGAGGTCGTAAGAGCATTAGCCGGAAGCATAGGTTTAATTGTCACTATACCGGTAACAGCACTTGCTATGGCTGTTTTAAGCAAAAATAAAAATACAGGCAATGCCATATAATTGTTATATCACCTTAAAGTTTATTATTCCGTATTAATGTACAATAAACATTTAGTCTAAAAAAGCCATAATATGTTTACTAAGTAATTAATATCAAATATACTGTTGCCAAATTTTAAAGTATAGGTATAATCAAATTTATATATATGCATTAAAGGGGGTGTTACAATGATTGTTAAAAAAGAATTGTATATGGATTATCCAAAACCCGGTCACGCTGTTAACATAAGTAATAACTATTTAGCAACCACCGGATTGGATCGTGTTGAAAGGCGATCTTTTGAATGTGAAGGACGAGATGATTTACCTCTAGAACCTCAAATCAGGTATTCAAAAGATAACGGAAAAACATGGGATGCCTGGCGTAAACAACCTGAAGTAGTATTGTTTCACGACGATTATATTATAGTGGGCGCTCAACCGAGTGAAAAAGAACCTCCTCCTTGGAGCAGTGTAATCGAAGATGCTACAACAGGCTATTGGTTATCAATAGAACTTCGTCAAACAATATGTTTAAAACAAAATCGACGATATAGGAATCATTGTTTTTGGCGTTTCTCAAAAGATCGAGGAATCTCTTGGAGTAAACTAAAGCTGTTGCAATATGAGAAAGGATCGGATTTCGACCCTGAAAACCCTTTAAAAAATGATTTTTTGGAAAGAAATTCATGTTTTCCCGGTGGAGTTATAAACCGTAGCGACGGGAGTATTGTCTTTTGTGGAACATCAATTAATATCCCTGAAAACGCACCCGATACAGATCCTGAAGGTTTATACGGTAACTGGTGGTCTCCGTCTCATGCAAGAGATATAGGTTGTGCATTATTCAAAGCAAAATTCGACATGGAAAAAGGCACATACATATGGGAGTTTGGCAATTGTATATGGATGCCTATGTCAGTTTCATGCAGAGGGTTTGACGAAGGATTTCCCATTGAGTTAAAAGACGGACGTGTTTTGGTTGTTTGCAGAGGTAGTAATACTAATGTTACTCCGGGGAGAAAATGGTATAGTATAACCGATACTGATAATATAATTTTACAGTCTCCATCGGACTTTAGATATGATGACGGATCAACTTTTTATTCCCCCGCTTCTATTCACGGATTTTTACGTCACAGTGAAAATAAAAAACTATATTGGGTTGCCAATATAACAAAAGAACCTCCTTCGGGTAACAGTCCAAGGTACCCCTTAATAATAGCAGAGATAGACGAATCAAAACCTGCAGTAATAAAAAACTCTGTAACAGTAATAGCCGATAAAGAAGCGGAACACAGTAAAGATGTACAATGGAGCAACTTTTCTTTACTGGAAAACCGCGAAACTCATGAAATAGAACTGTATATGACACCTATAGGTTCAAAAGCAACTCATAAAGAAAACAAAGACCTGTTTTGGGAAACCGGTTGTTATAAATTCACTTTGGTACCTTAGTTTTAAATAGTAAAGGTTAGAACGGTAGCATCTTATATGTACTGTTCTAACCTTTTAAATCTAAATGTAATCTTAAGATTTGAATACTTGAATTCACATTTTTAACAACATAACTATTAATACAAACTTATACTCCGGCGGATATGAATTTTTCATAGCAGTCATATAATTCAAATCCCGGTTCTTTATATTCAAAAAACACTTTTCCTACATATTCAAAACCAAAAGAAGCATATAGTCCGGCTGCCGCCTTATTGTCAGGAAAAGCATCAAGTCTTATCGCTTCATAACCGTTTGTTTGAGCATAACTTATAATAAATTTCATTAATGTTTTCCCAAGCCCTTGCCCTGTTGCAGTCGGTCTGATAACCAATGTATGCACAACTAATACTTTTCCACCATATCTCCAATTTAAAATCTTATATTGAGGTGCTTGATCCTCATTAATAATAAAAGTACCTAGTATATTGCAGTTAACCTTACAGCAATAAAGGTTCCCGTCCCTCAGTGCGTTAATCGCCGTTTCTCTTACCGGATAAACACCTTTTTTCCATTGATGTATACCTTGACTATCCAACCATTCAATCGATTCGTTATAGAGCACCTCAATACTATCTATATCATTTGAATGTGCTTTATGAATCATCAAATTATTTACATCTTGAGTTATGTATACCATTTAAATTATAACTCCCACCTGTTATATTAATAGATTATATCATACCGCGATTCCTCCCCGACCTATAAAGGGCAGGATATCCTTGCCTTATTTTGATGAATTATGTCTAATAGTAACAACAAAAAAGCATATTAAATAGTTGTATTTAAGTAGATTTTAAGTTAAATACTAATTTTCATTCTTTGCGATATAAAATTATTTGTAGGTAATTATTTTCATAGCTAACCATAGCCTCATCAATAAGCATTCCTGCAAGAGACAATTCCCCGCCCGATTCACCGATAAGCTCCCAATAATATTCTTCTACAAAACCTTCTCTCGGAGTATTCAACAATCT
>CAZJOD010000059.1:0-19863 GCA_964547525.1 uncultured Clostridiaceae bacterium | reverse complement strand
AAAATAACTTTACCCTATACAAGGTAAAGTCATTTTATTTTATATATACTTCGTATGTTTATAAAAAACTCAAACTCTAATGGTTTTCCACTTTCCGGAGTTGTAGCGTATTAAAACAAATACCGATCTTAGAACTTGATCCAATCCCAAGGCTACCCATGCACCTATAACCCCCCAGCTTAGTACATGTACGGCTATGTAAGAAGCTCCGGGTCTTATTGCCAGCACAGTGCAAAGTGTAATAACAGCAGTCGCTCTTGTATCACCCGCTCCTCTTAGTGCACCCGCCAAAATAAATTGTGACGTTTGGAAAGGAATTATCAAAGCCATAAGCTTCATTATCTGTTTGCCCTGCTCTATAATAAATGGATCTTTATTATACAAAGAAGTCAACTGCTCTCCAAAAAAGAAAAATAATACTCCAACCATCATTGAAAGCACCATTCCCAGCCGCCTTGTCCTACTTCCATACGCTTGAGCCATATCCGGTCTTTTCTTACCGAGACATTGTCCGGTTAATGAAGTTGCCGAAACTGCGAAAGCTTGCCCTATCATAAATGACATACCCAAAACGTTCATTGCTATTTGATGAATCGCATAGGATGTATCTCCTAATGAGGTAACAGTAAGTGTGTACAAAATCATACCCGCCCTCATTATACTTTGTTCTATCATAGAAGGAATACCTATGTTAAATATGCTTTTTATGTATTTCCATCTGGGTTTGAATCCTTCCTTGAATCTTAATACCAAAAATCCTTTTCCCCTGATTACAACGGTCATTGCCATTATAAAGGCCACAGACTGACCTATGACAGTTGCTAATGACGCTCCTGCCACACCCATTTTCGGAAATCCCCAATTACCGAAAATAAGAAACCAGTTAAAAATAACATTAATGACATTCGCAGTAAGGTTATATACCATAGCCGTTCGCGAATCTCCTATTCCCCTCAAGGTAGCGGTAACGGTACTGGTAAGTCCTATAACAACCAAACCCGACATTTGTATCCTAAGGTACATAGTACCGGCGGCTAATGTCTGTTGATTTTCAGCTCCCATAAATCTAATCATTGGCTCGGCGAAAATAAAACCTAAGATGGATGATACCGATGAAATAACGAATGTTAATAAAAAAGCCTGCCGAAGAATTATATTGGCACGTTTCGGATCGCCCGCCCCTCTATACCTTGCCACTAATGCGGTAGCTCCAACATTTAACGCCATAAAAAGCGTCATAAACAAAAATTTGGGTTGCGTCGTTAATCCTACAGCTGAAATTGCCCATGCACCCAAACTTCCTACCATCATCATATCCGCCATCGACACTAATTGTGTCAATGCCAGCTCCATAAGAGCCGGCCAGGCGATTTGTACTACGTCTTTGTAAAGCATTCCGGAGTTAACTTCCGGCGGTAAAATTTTATTTACCCTTTCATTTTTTCCGTGGCTGTTCAGATCATCATTGCCTTTTTCTACCAAGTCCAATGCCAAGGAGCGACGCTTGCTTATTTGCATCCCCAATTTTCTGCCCACTTCCTTTACACACATAATATCAATGATTCTACTGCAAAAACTTTTCTTTTATTACATATAACATACGAACATTGAACCGCAGCTATAAAATCAATTAATGAAGGTGAAGGTATTTTCTATGACTAAGCGTCAACGGTACATTCCGGTTCACAGTAGGTGAGTTATTGCAGTGAAATTATCAATTATTTTTTTCATACACTATAATAATAACATTTTTAAAAATGAAGTTTACACATATATGACTTGGTTATTCCACCATATGATAAAGCCGGTTTTAGCTTATGCATATAGGGTATGCATACAGGGGACGGTTCTTATGATTCATATGTTAATCCGTTAATAATGTTTATTGTTTTATCGGCTTTTTTCTATGATTACATACTATGATTAATTAAATAATACATGTGAATCAAAAGAACAGCCCGGTAAGCATCTAACACAGTAAAATCCGTCAACTATTTTATCGGGTAGAATCCTTTTTTCACATTAACCGTCACTCTGATACTCCCTATATATCCCAAAAATTTATACACATAAAACTTGATTTAAAGCAAGAAGAATCTTAGTGTATCTTTATAGTAAGATTAAAGGATGTACCGAACGTCCTCGGGTCGGTATAAAACTTTGTTTTTAAAATTTATTCTACATAGTACTACCACGCCACTACAGCTCCATCGGTACGAGGTTCGGTTCCACCGCAAAGTGTACCATCATCTGTTCTCCATATTATCTGCCCTCTTCCGTAACCTCCGGGTTCCTTTTGTACTTTTAATTCATGACCTTTTTGCAATAATTGTTTAATAACATTATCCGGCACACCCGGTTCAACCTCAATCTTTTTACCTTCCACCCATCTCCATCTAGGCGCATCTAAAGCTTGCTGAGGATTCAAATGAAAATCTACAGTATTCATTATAACTTGCATATGTCCTTGAGGCTGCATAAAACCACCCATTACACCAAACGGCCCTACAGCCTGATTATTTTTCGTTAAAAATCCCGGAATAATAGTATGGTAAGGTCTTTTTCCGGGGGCTAAGCAATTACAATGTTCTTCCTCCGTTACAAAATTATTTCCACGGTTATGTAGTGCAATACCCGTGCCCGGCACCACTAACCCTGACCCGAAACCCATATAATTACTTTGTATTAATGACACCATATTTCCTTGCCCGTCTGCAGTGGCCAGGTAAACCGTACCTCCTGAAGGCGGTTTCCCGGGTACCGGTGATATAGCCTTATCATTTATCAAACGTCTCCTTTGCCCGGCATATGTTTCACAAAGAAGGTCACTCACATCAACGGACATTGCTTTTGGATCGGCTATATATTTACCTCCGTCTGCAAAAGCAAGCTTCAATGCTTCGATCTGCTTGTGGTAGGTCTCTACAGTTTCTTTTTCGTTAAAATCAAATCCTTTTACGATGTTTAATGCCGATAGGGCAACCAGACCGTGCCCGTTTGGCGGCATTTCCCAAACATCATAACCTCTGTAATTAATTTTTATGGGATCTACCCATTCCGGCTTATAACGTGCAAGATCCTCTTTTCTCAGATATCCGTTAAATTTTTTTGAAAAACAGTCTATAGCATCAGCTATATGACCTTTATAAAAACATTCGGCTTTACTTTCTGCAATACATTCCAATGTTCTCGCATGATCCTCCGATTTCCATACCTCACCCGGTTTTGGGGTTCTTCCTCCCTTGGCGAAAGTATCAAACCAATACGAGAACTCTTCACCCTTAAGATTCTTTTTATATCCTTCATAGGCTCCTCTCCATGCACCGGATAAAATAGTAGAAACCGCGAATCCTTCACGAGCATATGTGATAGCAGGCTTTAATACTTCACAAAAAGGTAACTTGCCAAATCTATTGATTAACGCAGCCCAACCTGCAGGGATTCCCGGGACGGTAACAGGTATCCAACCGTACTTAGGTATCTCAGTAAAACCTTTACGCTTTACATCAGATAGTGAAATACCTTCCGGTGACGGACCTGATGAATTTAAACCGAAAAGTTTTCCGGTTGACCATACCAAAGCGAACAGGTCACCACCTATACCGTTTGATGTAGGCTCGGTTACAGTTAAACATGCTGCAACGGCAACAGCGGCGTCAACTGCATTCCCTCCTGATTTTATAATATCTAATCCCGCTTGAGCCGCCAAGTGTTGTGAAGTGGCCGCCATACCTTTTTCTCCGTACGTAACCATCCTTCTTGACGGATACGGATAATCGAAAGGATCGTACATCATGTTTTTTCCTCCTATAATATTCATATTATAATTAACTGTAAGCGAGTTATTACAGTGAAATCATATAATAATTTAATTAAGGTTCCTCAAGTTTATTCGGGTATTTTCGACTTCTTTTTAAGAATAAAATGTAAAAAGCGATTCCTGTAATGGAACCGGCAGTATCAATAAGAACATCTCTTACTTGTCCGCCTCTACCCGGTACATATAACTGATGAACCTCATCAGATATGGCATACAAGCTGCAGATCAGTAATGCAATCAAACTGTTTTTGAACCTTAAAAAGTTTTTAATACTTAATGCGTTAACTGTTAAAACTCCAAGCACAAAATAAGTGAAAAAATGTGCACTTTTTCTTATTATATGATTAAATGTATAAATATCAAAGTCGGTATCGGGAAAAATATTTGATATATATTGAGTTATGTTATATGTGATTCCTGTACTTAATTCATTTGACTGCTCAGCCGGCTGTGACGACATCTTAAAGATTAAAAGCATCCATAATAAGACAGCGGTCCATGATAATATCCTTCGTATAAGCATTAATTATACCTCTGACAAAAATAAGATAATTTCATTATATCATTTTAGAGATATAAATTCTAATATTCCAAGGTTTTATTAAAGATTAATAATCTGTTATGTTTATATTTTAAATTAAAGACTTATTACGCATGATCCCGAAACCGGTACACATACACTTATATCAGGCTTTAAACCTTTTATCCGGTAATACTTATCCGTAATTTTCGACAACAATTCGTTTACAGAATCATTCTCAGCTAAAAACATCGCACATCCTCCTAAACCGGCACCTGATATTTGAGCACCGATAACTCCTTTTACTTGTAAAGAAGAATCAATCAAATAATCGATTTCCGGAACAGAGCATGCATACCCGCCGGGTTGTTTTTCTATCCATGCATTAGATACCCTATTATTATCATTACTTCTAAGATCATCTATCAACCGTTTCAATTTTTGTTCAGATACCGACCAATTATAATCGTAAGAATTTCCGTTTGAATCATACCTTACTACCCTGTCACCATTATGACTTATGTTCATAAAATCGCCAAATTCATTTATACTACCTGCTTCAAGCAATCCTTCACACAATTTTGCTCTATGGCATTCGGCAATACCGTACATAACAACAGCTCTTATATAGTAATATCTATACGGATTATGTGTGGACAATAATCGATTTATCTTACTGTGATCTTCTTTGGGCAGTAATTTAAATAATTCATCAGGGCTGATTTTTTCAGGTAGTGATAATATTAAATTATAAATTACGATTAAATTAATCCCTAACGTGTCAGTATTTATATCTCTGATTTGTCCAATCATATCCGCATATTGAGGATGCATTTTTTTTAAAAGCATTAATCCGAATTCATATGTTGCAACACGGCCGTTATATCCGTCCTTTGCACTTCCGGATTTATCGGCTTTTACATATGAATTTGCTATAATAAGCTTATACCCCTCAGGGAAACAGTATGTTTTCTCAAAATGAAAAGGTAAAAAACCCAGCTTTACAACCATACCTTTTTTAGCGAGCTTTATGGAAGCAGGATCGGAAATACCGTTTCTCACACCGACATACCATTCACCTTCACCACATAGCTCAACAAATCGTTCAGGCTTTATTGACCTTTTGTTCAAGGCCATAAAAGCTTCCGCTGTGCATACCACAACAGCAGATGAACCGGAAAGACCTGCAGATACCGGTATATTACCATATAGCGCCATATCCATTCCCTTTAATTGTTCGTCTTTGTATTCATATTGCAGCCTTAATACCGCACCCTTTATGTAATTAATCCAATCACCCTTTTGTTTCGAAACAGCTTCGGCTACTTCTTCCGATTCTATATAATCCATCCAATCTGAAGGATAGCCTTTACCGAAATAATCTTTTATATCAAACGCTCTCTTTCCAAAAACCGGATTAAAGTCAACAGCTTTTATGCAATCATCACATCGGGCAGATGCTACAATGATAACTTCTTTATTAACCGCCATAACATTAACATAGCCACCTCGATGATCGATATGTTTACCCATAATATTTATACGACCGGGAGCTCTTGCTATGACAACTTTTCTATCCGGACCGTAAGTATCGGCAAATAATTTCAGCACACTTAAATACGCAAAGATGCGCTCTTCAATTAATTCTAAATCTTCTCCATAAATATCGGATAGCATATTGTATAATCGATTTTCCTTTTTAATAAATAAGTCTATCCATTCCATTACCACTTTTAAACTGTTTCCCATTGCAAATTCCTTCCGGTCTTTTTTCAATTTATATTCAATTATATTATAAATACTTATGTCAGGCAAAAAAAGTTAATATAACTTTCAACTAATTTATTTACTTATTAAATATACACTCTAAAATTTAACAAAAAACAGATATTTTTTTCGGTTAACCAAAAGATATTTCTCAAAGATAAAAATATATGAACACACTGTTGTTTTTCAGACACATAAGCCATATAATATTGATAACCTATAAATAACTTTGGTAAGATGCTATTCATCTTATACATACATAATTAATAAAGGCGGATTCAATATGATCGAAGGTTCGGACAGAAGAAGAAAGAAAACTAAAAAACAACTGAGAGAAGCGTTTACAAAACTGCTCCGGGACAAAGATCTACGTGACATAACTGTAAGAGAACTAACAGAGTGTGCCGATGTTAATCGAAGTACATTTTATCTTCATTATAAAGATATTTATGATTTTTATGAACAGATGGAATTACAAGTTTTAAACAGCTTTCATAATGTGTTTGAAAAGCACGAAAAAGAAAAGAAACAAGGAATATCTCTTGCAATCATACTTGACTTGTTTAAATTTTTGGCTGAAAATGCAGATATATGTAATGTTATCCTGAATTCCGACGACCATTCTTTTTTATCTAAGGTAATAGAACTGGCTAAACCTAGCGATCCGAAAGAGTGGCAAGCCATACTGGGAAATGTAGACCCGAAGCTTTACGAATATCACTATTCATTCATAACTTCGGGTTGTATCGGATTATTAAAAACCTGGTTTGCAGCCGGTATGAAAGAATCTCCTGCAGAAATGGCCAAGCTTGCTCAAAAACTCATGGGAAACCGATCGTCAATATAATATAACAAACTATTTTTTTCTTTTAAATAATGATGTAAACCTAAACCAAAAGGTCTGTTCGGTTTCTTCTTCATTAATCTTTTTAACAGATTCCGGCTTTCTTATATCCGGAGTTTGCATTATGAATTGAACCGAACTTATATTGGTGTTTTTATCTGAAACAAATGATACAGGGGTAAACATATCTTTACCGGTAAAAACATTTAAATATTGTTTAAACCCTTTAAAAATATCATCTTCAATATTATCGGTACCTTCTTTTAACTCGGTTAGGCCGGCAGATAGCGCACCTGTTCCTTCTTTTATACTTAAAAATCCGGTGTGTACTTCATCAAGACCATTCGCTAATTGTACAGATACATCATATAATTCGGTTATACCGGTACTTAAATTATAACTCCCTTTTTTTAAAGATAATGTACCGGAGGCAGCTTGGGATAATGCGTTTTTAATACCTGTCATGTTTTTATCAACTTCAGTTATTCCATATGACACATTTTTAATTCCCTCTGTCATATTTTTTACACCGGCCAAAAGCTCCCCACTTCCTGAAGAAATTGCATTTGCTCCGTTATTCAAAGATACGGTTGCGTCTTTTAATTCGGAAATTCCTCCACCTAATTGTCCGACACCTGTTTTTAACTGTTCGGCACCTTGCAGTATACCTGTTGAACCTTGTGCAAGTTGTTCAACACCTTGTGCATATGAAACCACACTTTTATAAAAGATTAACATGGACAGACCTTTGTATACGGGATCGGTTTCAACAAATTGAGGAGTGATAATTTTTAGCCTGTTTGTTAAAAGCCTGTTGAGTTCAATTAACTCGGTTGATACTGATATGTTGTAATTTGAAAAATCGCCAATTTGACTGTTTAAGCTTGCCAATGTATCTTCAAACAGAATGTACGCCATTTTTATTAAACCGTCGTTTTGAGCGGTTATATTGTTTAACGCCATATCAAAGTTTTCCATTCCGGTAACTAAACCGTCGGCGCCTTTGTACAATTCATTAGCGGCTGCCTGTGCCTTTTGAGTCCCGTCTGTCAGCATGTTTGTTCCGACAGATAAATCCGATGCCCCTTTTGAAATATTTTCTATTACCGCTTCAATTTCCACCATACCTCCGTATAAGTTATTTGAACCGTTTAATAATTCGGAAAAACCGGAAGTTATATCCGAGAAACCGGTATCCAGTTGTTCAAGGCCGGAGTAAAGCCCTTGAGCTCCTTCATTTAAAGCATGTGCACCGTCTTTAATATAAGATAAGCCGTCACTTAACGCTTCTGTCCCTTCTTTAACGGCATATATACCATCTGAAGTCGAAATAATACCTTTATTTAGCTCTTTAGCTCCGTCATCCAACTCTAAGACACCTTGTTTTAGCATTGAAAAGTCAGCATTAATATTAATATTGGCAAAATCGAAATCCATACTCATATTCATAGGTACACCGACTATTGTTATACCGGGCATTTCAAAATCGATAACATCGGCTGTTATAAAAATTTCTTTTTCTTGTCCGGGAAGTATCGTATATGTTATTTGTTTTTGCTTTCCTGCATTAGCTGTTGTGGCTCCCGGTGCAGTTATGTTTGTAAATATACTCCTATCCGGTGAAAGTGAAATTTGTAATGCATATCTGTCAAAGTATATACTATTGCCGTTAGCATTAACGGTCACCTTAATTCTAATCTCCAGGTGTCCTTTCATACCGGCTATTTCCTCTGCCGTATATTCAACACCGTTCATCATGTATGTTATATTGATTACCCACGGAATAACTCCGTTTTTAAGTTTTGCCTCATAAGATATGGTACCGGAGTAAATATCCAGTAAAATCCTTTCATCCTCAGCCTTATATTGAAAATCGCCATCAAGTTGTCGTATATATTCATATCTACCGTAATCATAAACCCTTGAACCGGCGGCATATTCAAATGTATTAACCATGTAAACGGAATCAAGCGAACCGTCATAGTTTAATATTATATAAGCCGTCTCTTCTTTTTCTATTTTAGGATCATTCGCAAAAGTATAAACTGAGAAACCTAACAAAAATGTTACAATAAGCATAATCGTTATTATTTTATCAAACTTATTATATCGCATAATAAATCTACCTCCCAATATTGTTTTTTTCATTGACTATAGCCCGTTTGGATTTATTAACAATTTCATTATGTGTAAACGATAACCCGATTGTCGTTTTCCGTATCAAATCATCGCAAAGTATTAATAAACTCGGTAAGAACACACAAACCATTATTAAAGAAATCAGTGCACCACGACCTAATATTACGCCTAATTGACTGATTATTCCGTTAGTTGATATTACTCCTAAGACCATACCGGCTGTAAATAAAATACCGGCCGGCGTTAGTATAGATGCGGCTGTTCCGGATAAAGTCCTCCGAGCGGCGTCATATCTCATATAAAGCTTTCTGTTATCTAAATAATGCTGTGTAAACAGTATTCCATAATCAACGGTAGCTCCTAGTTGGACTGCGCTTATAATCTGATATCCTACATAATTTAGATTATTATTGGCAAAATACGGTATGCCTAGATTAATCCAAATAGCTCCTTCTATTGTCAATAATAAAATTAACGGTATTATAAGGCTTTTGAAGTTCAACATAAGAACCAGACCTATAGCGATTACTGCCGCTATGTTAACAACAGGCGTATCTTTAGTTATGGTATTTTTTAAGTCTGTATTTACAACCGTAGTACCAGTGAAATAATAGATATCAGGATAATATCTGTCCACAATAGCTCTTACATCTTCAACAAGCTTAAAAGATTCAGTTCCCTCTTCCGAAACCGATCCGGTTAAAACAAAGCGGCTGTACCCACCCAAGAAAAAATTGGACATTATTTTATCCGACATAAATTCCGGTGGCACCATCCATCCTGTAACCTCCGCATATGAAATAACGGATGTTATATTATCCAAGTCTTTTAAGTGTTCATTCAAAACTTTTTCTTTTAGCGGGTCACCTTCAGGTACAAATAAAACCAATTGCTGTGATTTTCCAAAGATACTGTTCATATATTCCGTATTTTTTGCTATGGTAGAATCTTCACTGTGCATACCTGACGAACCGTATACGAAATTATTATTTTGACTGGCAAGATATCCGGGAAGTAAAAGTAAACCGATAACAGCCGAGACGGGTATACATATTTTTGTGACTACAACACCGAATGTTTTAAAACTCGGTACGAAAGATCTATGAGCAGTTTTATCGATAAGCTTTATCGAGAAAACCGTTAAAACCGGCAATACCACCATTACCGACAATAGACTTAATAAAACACCTTTTGCCAACACTATGCCCATATCAGGTCCTATCCTAAATCTCATTAGTGTTAATGTTAAAAATCCGAAAACCGTTGTCATTGCACTGGAAACTATAGTGGACGCCGATTTAATCATAGCCGATCTCATTGCCTTTAAAACATCCTTTTCATGTTCGCGTTCTTCATTAAATCTATGCAGTAAAAATATGGCATAATCCATTGAAACCGCCAGCTGCAATATGGCCGCCGTAGCTTGAGTCACATATGATACTTCACCCGATAAAATATTTGTACCTTCGTTTAGTAGTATGGCGACACCGATAGTTATTAAGAATAGTACAGGTTCAACCCAAGAACGTGTGGCAAAAAGTAATATTATAAGTACCAACGGAACTACAAAGAACATAATTTTAGATATTTCTTTCATGGTGACCGTTTGTATTGTCGCCAGGTTAAGTGCTTCACCTGATAATAACCCTGATTGCCCTACGATTTGTTTAATATTTTCTATAATCGTAATAGTATTTAATTTACTTACTGTCAAAATGAACCTTGCACCGCCGTCTTTATACCAAGTTTGTACCACACTCTCATCATAAATTGCGATAGGTTTTAATACATCCACCGCATCATCCAACCATAATACGGCTTCCACACCTTCTACAGCCTTTAATTGTTCTTTATAATCAAGCGCCTGATTTATTTTCACATCCGGTATATACACATTTAGATTAGGTATACCTTCATGGAGATGCTCTTCCATAAAATTTAAAGTCTTTACAGAATGAGCGTCTATCGGTAAGTAATCTGTAAGATTATAATTAATATTTACAAAGGTCATTCCTATAAAGCTTAGAATTAGTAATAAGATTACGGTAATCAGTATTCCCTTTCGATGTTTTAACAAAAAACCCGCTATAAGATCCAAAGCTATCACCTCGTTTTTGTACACAGTGTCTATCTTAGATTCTAGATATGATTATATCATTGTAAATTTTTGTTATCAAACATTAAAAATTTCAGAAATGTCTATTAATAGACATACAGCAAGCCCACTGTCTAACAATTAAAATATTTATATTTGATAAATGTGAAAACATTATCTTACTGTAACATTATGGTTTTTGCTTTATTATCATCTTGACATAAAACTATAATGATACTATCATAATTAATATGTATCATATGTTTTTTACTAAATGTAATATTAGTAGTATTCTATGACATTGACGTCTCGTATGAATATACGGTAGGAACTAAAAATTTTTACCGGCAACTATTAATATACACGGAATAACAAATATAGACTTTTAATTTTTTAATATATAATTACAGAATGGTCAGAGGTTAGGCGGTTTGAAAACATATTGTGTTTTTTGTAAAACAGGTAGTGAATCTTTAGTTGCAGAAAAAATAAATATAGTAGACAAGAAAGTTAAAGCAATAGCACCTATGCGTGTTATTCAGGAAAAGCGTAATGGAAAGTGGGAAAAAAAGGAGAAAGCGTTACTTCCCGGATATGTTTTCATATTTACAGAAGAAGAACTCAACACTTTTTTATTAAACAGATTATCCGACTTATATAAAGTATTAAGTTATGATACCGGGGTACGTGAGCTTGCAGGTAATGACTACCAATATGCATTGTGGGTTTGGCGTCACGAAGGTAGTATAAATTCATCGAAGGTATTAACCGAAGGTAAAAATGTCAGAGTGGTTGACGGACCACTGTTGGATTCTTGCGGGAAGATAGTTAAACTAGATAAACATAAACGAAAGGTTTGGGTTGAATTTGAATTCGAAGGAGTAACACGGACCATTGTATTGTCTGCGGAATGTATTACCGAACAAGGTCGGAATAATGAGCAAACAAATTAATAATCTGTACATTTGTAATTATGTTCATCGATCCCCGGGCCGGTGTGCATTTTTAAAATCGAATTTAAAAAATGTATCCTGTTTTTAATAAAGGTCTATAATTTAACAGAAGTCAAACTATAGACCGTATCTCATAACAAAATATAACTATCAAGTGATAAAATTATTTAAATACTATCACGTTGCAAATCCAACCAATCCATCTCTTCTTGTGTCAGTTTTAAATTTAAAGCTTCTATGTTTTCGCGCATTTCATCGGCTTTAAAAGCTCCCACTAGAGCAAATACATTTAACGGTTGATTCATTAACCAAGCCATAGCTATCTGAGGAACAGACAATCCTTTACTTTGAGCCATTATTTCAACTCTTTCCAATCTACGGATATTGACAGGATAAAAATATCCTTGCAATGTCGGTTGTTCAAACAGCTTTAAAGCTTGATCGGGATCCGAGCTTTTCAACCTTCCGGAGAATAAACCTCTTCCTAAACTGGAATATGCGAATATCGGCATATTTGTGATTGAGTACCATTTACGTGCATCTATCTCTTTAGGGCCTGATAGCGAAACACACCCCGGTCCCCACGGATTGTCAACTTGCTCAGCCAAACCATAATTTGGGCTGGATACACTAAAAGGTATCAAACCGTTCTCTTTAGCATATTCATTGGCCATTGCAAGTCTTTGATGTGTCCAATTGGAACCGCCGAACGCACCGATCTTACCTTCTTTATGAAGTTTATTCAACGTTTCCACAATAGGTCCGACAGGTACATCAGGATCGTCTCTATGCAATATATAAATATCTATGTAATCACACATTAATTTGGCCAACGAGTCATGAACATCAGCGGTAATGTCATATGGCGTCACTCGTTTCCTCCAAGCGTTATGATGGGCACCTTTGGTTAAAACAACAACATTATCACGGATTCCTCTGTCTTTTAACCACATACCGATTAATCTTTCACCGTCACCGTAAACGGCTGCAGTATCAAATGCATTTACCCCCAATTCATACATTGAATCCAGTAATTTAAAGGATTCTTCCTTTTTAGAGACTGTAACCATGATTGTTCCATGCACCAATCTGGACACTTGCTTTTTTACATAAGGTATATTACTGTAAATCATATCTGTCAACAGTATTCACTCCTTTCAGTATTCATATTTGGTAATTTTATTTTTCAAACGGATATACCAACCCCCATTGTTTACGTATATCATCCATCGTTTCGGCTATTGCAATTGACTCATCCAATGGCATTAAAAGGTTTTCCAATCTACCGGTTCTTAAATCCGAATGAACCGCTCTTATTTCATATTCAAAGCCTTCAGACTCATTTTGATTTATAAATTCCTCATATATTTTACCTGCTTTGCTTAAAACAGCCCTATCAGGTGACCAGAATTTAGGTATTGTAATATTTCCGTACTCACCTATTATTTTCGCTTCCTGCGGGGAATTGGTACGAACCGCAGAAAATAGTGACGCCATTCCCCCGGTTTCATATCCTAGAATACAACACATTCTACCGTCAACACCTGTAGAAGTCATCTCTGCCATACTAGAAATTCTCTGAGGTTTTTGACCGAAAACCATAGATGCAAAAGCCACAGTGTAAACTCCAACATCCAATAGACTACCTCCTGCCAGATTAGGATCAAACAAACGTGAAGCAGGATTTTCATTCGCATAAAAACCAAAATCCGCAGTAACCAGGTGAACCTTTCCTATTTCACCGTCACTCAACCATTTTCTGACTTTATGCATTACAGGAAAAAATCGTGTCCACATTCCTTCCATTAAGTATATGTTTTTTTCACGAGCTACGGATACCATTTTTCTTACACTGTTCGCATTTGGAGCCATGGGCTTTTCGCATAAAACAGGCTTGCCTGATTCCAAAGCCATTATAGTATGCTCCATGTGTAAATTGTGTGGTGTAGCCACATAGATAACATCTACATTTTTGTCATTTACAACTTTTTTTATATCGGTATAAACTGCAGCGTCGTACTTTGCAGCCAAAGTTCTCGCTTTCGCTTCCGTACGGGAACCTACCGCCGCCAGGTAGGCATCGGGTACCTTTGCCATACCGTTAATAAAACGGTTTGTTATACCTCCGGCTCCGATAAAACCCCAGCCAATTTTCTGCTCCATAACGCTCCCTCCTTAATGAGTAACAAATTCTTTTCACTGCATACATTATATAGTAAATATATGTAATTGTCCGGTGTAATTCATGTGAATAAAAAACACTAAAATAAAAGAAGACCCACGGCCGCATCGAGCGTCACCTGTCCGAAATACATTTTTAATGTCAAGTTTTAAAATGGATCCTATTTTAAAAAATGAGGTCCTGATAAATTAATCCCCGACCTCACAGTTTCAAAAATTTTATATTAGTAAATTTGCAATAACTCACATAAATAGTTAGCTAGTAATTCATTTCCATACTGTGTCATGTGAATATTATCAAATCGCCACCTGTTTACAGGTATTCCGGAAAATAAACGGTATGGATTTATTAACATTACATTGAAATCATCGGCAATTGATTTCGCTTTTTGATGAAATCGCAATGTTTCCGGGCTTTCGTTATATATCCATCCGTTATAATTGATATATTCATCATCCCTTTCTGACGGCGGTACTAAAATTAACACGATCTCACAATTTGGTCTATGCGCAAAAACATTATGTAAGATACCCTTCAAAGAATCTCCAAATTCATCAGGATCCGATCTTAATCTGTCATTTCCCATTAGAGTAATAAATAATAAGTCCGGTTGATAATCCAGTATCCTTTCTTGCATATTATCATATAACCATTTACAAGTTGTGGACCCTTGTCCTGACATGTTTATATATGCAGCTTCTTGAGCTATACCTATAAGATAAATTTCAAATTTTGAAGTCTCGGTTGCAAATGTAAAATCAGTAAAGCATATTATATTTTCCTTATTTGATTCTGCTTTTAACTCAACTATAAACGGTTCAAATCCTTGATATTTTTTACCAACTCCAGAAAAATTCACTGTCCTTTCATATTTTCCGTTTAAATAAATTTTGAACGTACCATTGTCAGAAGAAGGATTCGTTAGCATATATAAAATTATCCTATCTTTGTCACCCGTATTATAACCGACGGTTAATTTGTCAGTAGCTGTTTTGCCTGAAAAAACCAATACTTTTCCATACTGAGGAAGTACATAGGCATTTTTATACCCACATCGAATCATACCGGTGTCACATGTGATAGAATATTTAGCTGCAATGTCATCTCCGAACAAATATCCGTATCTTTTTTCAATTAAACGATCCCTTAGTAAAAAAGACCAAGATTGCATACCGGGGTAACAATCATATGCATTAAGTCTCGCTTGTGGATCAAAGTCATATCTGTTATATGATAAACTTGCACCTGTAAATAAAACTCTTAAATTGTCATTATCCAAAACATGACGAATTGAATGATAATTTCTACATATTTCGTCTTTTGCTTTAAACATAAAAAACCTCCATACCTAACTCTCGACAGATTATATAATTTCATTATTGTTAATTTCACTGCAAAAAGATCTTTTGCACAGTAATCACTATTATATTTCGACAAAAATTTATCAATTCCCCTAAACAATATAAATGTTTATAAAAATAAAAAAAACGAGGTGTGACCTTCTGATAGGCATAAACCCCGTTTTATTTATCAAAACAATATATTCACGCTACAGATTAGCATGCGTTAGATTCAACTTCATACACGACAAGCTAACACAGATGCATCGTAATTAATTAAATATTACTGATATAGTTTTGTTTTATCGACATCATATAAACCGAATTCATTTTTATTGAATATTTCAACATATTTATCTAAACCTGCTCTGTATAATGCGTCTATGTATGAACTCCACTCGGCATGTATGTCGGCAAGTTCTCCATTAAACGCTTTATTTCTAAAATCATTTGCTACAACCATTATATCATTATTTATAAGGTTTCTAAGATCTATGTATTCTTGATACATTTCTTTACCCATATAAAGCATATTAATCAGTTTATCAGGTTCTAAAGTGTATTTTATATACCAATCGTTTTCTATTTGATAT
The DNA here is from genome assembly GCA_964547525.1 of uncultured Clostridiaceae bacterium. Taxonomy (GTDB): domain Bacteria; phylum Bacillota; class Clostridia; order JAAYHZ01; family JAAYHZ01; genus CAZJOD01. The sequence continues at coordinate 3,610 of CAZJOD010000059.1, read as the reverse complement.
TCACATAATTGATAGAACCATTCACTGACTAACGACCATTTTTTAAAGTCCATTAAGAATTTATCCGTGGCAAATATTGATTGAATAGCATCATTTGCATACTTTTTGGGTATTTTGCTTTTATCCGTTAGAACAATGGCACTGTTATACGGTTCACCTGTCCACTTATAGTGTATGCCTTCCAACCCGTAATAATATCTGTAAAAACCTTCATTATTAAAATGAGTGTATCTTAACATGGCTAAAACTCTTTCCAATTTTTTATCCGTGCAAGTTACACCGAAAGACCATGTACCCCACTGACCATCTCTGAAAGGTAAATCAACATATCGTTTATTACCCCCAATACCATCCGGCCCTACTATTGCAGGCACTATAACAAATTTTGCTTCCGGGTCTTCATCCATAATTGCAAGAGGTATACCCGTGGGTATTCTTGTAGGGCTATTGGGATTCATATTATACAAACTGTCCAAGGGGAAGTGCCCGTATGCTCCTGTATTTATGCTTCCGTAAAAATTACCGGCATAATCTCCACCTGCTATATCTTTCATGTAGTTCATATAACCTTTTGTCAACATTTCATTAATAAACACTAAAAAGTCTCTCCAACCGGTCATGGCATAAGGAGGAACATAGTTGCCGGATAATTCATCGTAATGCAACCAAGTTGTATATCCGCAAGTTACTCCGAACATACCGGTATATATATCGGTCCAGTGACTTCCGTAAGAAGGTCCTGTCAACGGCCACATAGCTCCAAACGTATCATCTTGACCGTTACCGTCCGGATCTTCTTCGGTAAAAGCTCTTAATATATCTTTAAACTGATCAAAAGAAAAAATATGATTTGACAAATATACAACTTTCTCAGCAGCTCTGCTTAATGATTCAGCAGTCATTTTGATTTCAGTTAAATCATTTATGGGGTAACCTATGTTTTCCAGCCAATCCAGTCTGAAACAATTTACATGGTACCAATAGTTATTCATTGCATAACAGAATGAAAGTCCATAATATTTATCTTCCTCCGCTTCTATCCGATTTATCTTCATACCTATTGGATTTGCCTCTAAAATACTATAATATTCAGGAAGCATAGTTCTGATTTGATCTAATGATATGTTTCTTGTTAAACCTTCATCATACGCCCTTACAGGACTATATTGGTTTATGTAGCCTGAATCCGGCCAGTCACCCGCCGCCGCCATCATCGTACACTGTTCAACATTATACGAATCAAGAGTCCATACCTTCAATTCAATATTAAATTTATCTTCTAATTCCAATTCATCCCAACGACCTTCATCATAATTATGTGTGTACCTAACCATATAGGTAATTTCAAGCTTTTCTGCAAAAGGATTTTCAGGTTCCTTTGTTGTTGTTTCTGCTTTGGTAGTGGTGGTCGCTTGTGTTACCCCTTTGGTAGTAACGGTTGATGTTGTGGTCTGCATTTGGGTAGTGTCTTCCTGAATGTTTCCTTCACTTGTGTTAGCACAAGACACTAAAGAAAACATTAGAAAAAGACATAGTAACAGTACTGACTTTTTCATTCTTTTACACCTCTTTTTTTATTTTTTATGAAAACATACTTTATGTATGCTTTTAATAAGGTAAGAATTTTTTTAACAGGCAATTATTTTGATATTTCACCCCCGTCTCAGCTGATATGTGTCTGCGGACCTTCTAACACAATAATGTTTGTTAATTATATATTTGCAATATTTATTTTGTACTACCATGCTTTAACATTTTTAATTCAATTATATATTATTTCTTGTATTTTTCAACTATTTTATTTTAATTCTCCTTTATTTTTTATTCTCTTCCTGATTATATTATATAATCCTTTTTTGCTACATAAATACACAATACTTTGATATAAAATTCTTACTTTTTTAACCATATTTTTTAGTCTGTAAAATAAATCCGATTTATGCTTAAATATGCTCATAATATTATTAAAAGAAAACTCTTCAAATAAGCCTTTTTTGGGTAAAAATGTGTTATATTATAATTATATTTGCGACATTCTATAAATATGCAGGAGGTATGCGCCGCGGATATACTATGTAATAGACCGGGCGTCAAACACATCATGAATTCTTACGAAAGAGTACTAATGGCTTATACCAAGCAAAAAAGTGATCATGTACCGATTTATTGCGGCTCGGTATCATCAGGATTCGCGTCTTTGGTATTAGGAAGAGATGCATATGTCGGAGGTGGAAAACAACGTTATAATGAAACGTTGGCTTTATGGAACGGACCTGACGCTTATGAAGAGTTTTTGGCAAAAAGCAGACAAGATGCGTACGATTGGGCAAAATTAATGGATTTTGATCTTGTTCGCCCTTCATATTGGAGGTATAAACATAAACCCGTTGAAAGACTTGATGACAATACTTTTAAATATGATCGTCCGGACGGCTCTTATTGGATTATGCGATATTATCCTAAATCCGAGTTGTTTCAAACCGTTAAAGATACCGCACCTGTTATAGATAACGTTGACGAACTTGAGAAAACCGTAGAAAGTTTTGAAAAAAGTGCTGCAGGTTATAACCCGGTACCTTCGGCATACAGCGATTATCTTGATGCCATGTCATACTTTAAATATCAAAAGGCGGTATATACAGGAGGCTTATCTCTTGCCATCCCTAATGTAAGCTCTCTATGGTATGAGGCTGTTGCTTTAAGACCGGACCTTGTGGACAGATATTTGGAAGCTCAGCTTATAAGAGCTTTAAAAAACATACCACTACTTTCGGCTATAGGTGCAAGATTTGTTTTCGGAGGTGGAGATTGTGCCGGGAACCAAGGGTTAATGTATTCTCCTAAAGTTTTTAACGAAATGCTTGTTCCTCGTTTTAAGAAAATATCCGATGCCTGTCATAAATACGGTATCTTCCACACTTTCGGTAGTGACGGAAACTTTTGGGCGGTATCCGATTCTTTGTATATAGATTCCGGGATAGACGGCCATTATGAAGCCGATTGTTTGTGTGGCATGGACATAAGAAGTATTAAAAAACGATATCCCCATATAACTGTTATAGGAGGTATAAGCTCATCCACCCTTGACAGAGGAACAAAAGAACAGGTTGAAAAGGAAACAATAGAAGCTATATTTGCCGCTAAAGAATTCGGAGGTGCAATAGTTGGGTGTTCCAATTTGGTAACCGCTACCACACCAATGGATAATTTTGTTCTTATGATGGATTTACTTCATAAATATAAATAACTAAGTATAAATAAAAAAAGCGGCAATAACAGACAGGGTATGCCGCTTTTATTTTGTTAATTGTGCATTTATAACTATTGCAGAACCTTAGAAGCTAAGATCTTTTTTACTTCTATATAAACAGGACTTTGTTTGACCATTCCCATATATAACATTCCGGAGTATTTCTCATTTTCGGATTCTCTTCCTGTTTGCTCGTTAATTATATATAACAACCTGTCACATTCCATTCTAAGCTCCAACGATCCACTTCTTGCTTTTGTCAAAAGATTTTCCGCTTTTTCATATTCGGCTAAAAGCAAATACGCTTTACCTCTATAAAAATTAATGGAATTATTAATTATAATATCGGGATATTCTATC
>CAZJOD010000058.1:1175-19981 GCA_964547525.1 uncultured Clostridiaceae bacterium | reverse complement strand
TACAGTCCAATGTTTATTCGCTCTTTTGCAGTAAAAATAGTTATTGCAGTAGAATCAACAGTTTATTTATTTATACCCGGTGTCTAAATTTACATACTCCTTAGGATGCCAGGTACTTTCTGTTATGACGGTATCCGCAGACATAGCTAAAATCGCCGCTTCTTCGGCGGTCATGTCAACAACATCCGAACTTCCGTACCTGGTATTCTCATATATATCGCTTAATGGATTCAAATCTTTGCTCAAACCCTCTATAACCTCCGACTTTTTACGAATAGCTTCCACCGTATCATAATATTTTAATCCTACTTTTTTTTCAAACAACCTTGACATAACCAAACCATACGAATACCGAATTTTTTTTACAGGATCTTTTAATTTTCGTAATTGTCTTATTGAATATTCAATCCGTCCGGATTGATCATTTTCAGTATAAAGTGAGAATATTTCGTCTGTATAATCGTCATATTTTTTGTATCTTGTTTCTTTTTCACGCCAGAAGAATTTATAAATTTTTCTTAAAATCCTCACTAATCTTTTTTTAATTGTCGCACCCGGCAAAAAAACTTTGAATATATTGACGGCGAATTCGGTTAATTTACCGTAACCTAAACGTATTTTACACCAAATTTTTAAAGTAAATTTTAATATATAATTTATCAGACCCTTTTCTTTTCTGTTTGCAAACGCTTTTTTTATAAACCCGGTTAAAGGTGTGTAATGAAAAAGAGTTACTACAACATAAATAATAAAGGTCAAGACTGATATATTGGCATATAATTTTTTGTCTAATAAAAATAAAATCAGTGATATCGATATAATAGGCAATAATCCAAAAATTGTACCGGATTTCTTTACCGATTTATCATTGATGTAAAAACCTAACTTTATAAAAATATAAAAGGAAAGCCCACGGGATATACTATACGCAAGCCTTACAGGTATTTCCTTGTGATTTAAAATAAGATAGAATAAGAATGCGAAAACAGCCGATATCAACCAAGCGACTCCGTTAAACTTCTCTTTAGTGGGATATTCAATTTGCCCGTATCGTTGATAATAATAGTTTTCATAACCTCTTCCTATGAAAAAGCCTGAAACCGTTGATATTAAGAAAATGCACAGCTCAAAAAACCATAGATTTTGTCCGGCCCAAATCCCATCTGACATAAGAATAAAAGAATATATAATAAGTAATAACCTAAAGTATGCAAAACGATGTTTTTTTAAATCTATATCAAACATAATACAAATCAACTCCAACCGGCATCGCTACAGCTTTCGCATGTCGATCCAACAATAAAACCTTAACGCTGTTTCTAGCACGTATTAGATCTCTAATTATTTCTCCCATATCATAGTTTATATAAGATGTCAAAATAACAACTTCGTTATCTTTTACATCGTAAGTAACTTTTTTTAAGAATTCTTCGAAATATCTTACATTTTTTAAAACAAGACCGGATAAAATTTTCAATAATCCTTGAACATGCTGCCCGGAAATACCGGATTCGGTCAAGATAGTTTTTTTGTTATCTTCAATATTCGAGCCGTTTGAAGCAAATTTTATTCTTGCTCCGTTTTTTAATCCCAAATCAAAAATTGTAGCGGCTACTTTAATACCGTATTCAATTAATTCTTTATTGATTACATCCTCGAATTCATTATCAATTGATTGAATATTTAATATAACAAATAAATCCAATTTAGCCGTATAGTCGTTTTTTCTAACCATGATAGAGTTGTGTCGTGCCGTTGCAGCCCAATGAATTTTGTTCATAGGATCTCCGGGCAAATATTCCCTGGCTCCTGCGGTTATAAACGGATCATCTATAATCCATCTTCTTACAATAGTGTCACCGAAAAAATAATTGCTGGAAAACATTAAATATCGCATATCCACAACTTCAGGAAAAACAATTAGTTTTGCATTGACAGGAATCGCCGCCGATTGCACATTCAGACGAAAGGGACTCATAAGTGTCAATGTATTATTTACAATTTTATAGATCCCCCTTTTTGCACAATACAAATACCAGGTACGCTTAATTTTTTCATAAGCACCCAACGAAAAATCGCTTGTCACAACTCTGGTCAATCCGACTAAAGTAGATGTAGTTGCGGCAAATTCAAGCCATCTGGAAGCATGTATTGATGTCATCAATCTTTTGGCGGGAAACGGGCCTTTATTGTGTATTTCCTCAATCAAATAAATGGTATCACCTTCATGAGCTTGTTGAACAACAAACTTACATGTATAATCTATATGCTCGAATACATACCTGTTTAGTCTCGTGATCACATACCAAAACAAATACGGTATCACTATTAAAATAAATATAAGAATCAACAGGTAAATCATTTTTTCGCTCCGTTAATATTATAAACCTTGGTTTTTAATTTATTATATCATACCGGTAGGTATGTGCAAATAAATTCACCCGCATGATTTTATCCGGTTTCAAGTATGCTTTTTATCTATATGTTGAATATGATATAATATGAAAGAAATCAAGCTTACAGGCTTTTACATTTTCATATAAGAACTTGATTTCACTGCAAAAAGAATTATTACAGTAGAATCAAATTTGAGTTTGATGTGGAAGGAGTTCATATGCCCTTTGACGGAATTATGGTAAACTGTATAGCCCGTGAATTGGATAAAGTGCTACAAGGATCAAGAATAGAGAGGGTCTACCAGCCGGAAAAAGATGAGATCGGTATGCAGATACGTACACGTACCGGTAGATTTCGGTTAATAGCAAGTGCAAATACGGCGTTTCCCAGAATACATTTGTCAACCGATCATAAAAAAAATCCGGATAACGCCCCGATGTTTTGTATGTTTTTAAGAAAACATGTAGGCGGTGGTTTTATAAACCGTGTAACATGTGATAATTTTGAACGAATTGTTACAATACACACACAAAATACCGACGAAATGGGCGATACCGTAGAAAAAAAATTAATAATAGAAATAATGGGTAAGCACAGCAATATAATACTCACAAATCAAGATGATGTTATATTAGATGCAATTAAGCATGTAGACCAAGAAATAAACAGGGTACGTGAAATTATGCCTGCTCGGCCTTATATATTACCGCCTCCCCAGGACAAGATAACTATTGATCGATTTGATGTGGAAGAATTTAATAATTTACAAACCGAACAACCGACAGACAAAGTAATTCTCTCATATATTAAAGGATTCAGTCCCGTTTTGTGTAACGAAATATGTTACAGGGCCGATGTAGAACCCCGGTTGCCCTTTGATAAAGCATCCACGGATGAAAAAATACGTTTATCGGAACAAATTAAAAAAATCAAAACAACCGTTACAACAAAGAGCTATGATTTTTGTATAGCATATTCCGCAGATCCTATACCCGTACCTATTGATTTTCATTGTATTGATTTAAGCCGGTATTCATCTGTAAAAAAATTTGAAACGGCTAATGAAATGCTGGATCATTTTTATGTTAATAAAGATAAATCCGAAAGACTTGTCCAAAGAAAAAGTCATCTTAAAAAGATAATAAAAAATAATATGGATCGCTGCGAAAAGAAAATCGCAATTTATGACGAGCAGTTAAGAGATACGGCGGACAGAGATAAACTTAAACTGTACGGAGAGTTATTGACTGCTAACATTTACGCTTTAAAGCAGGGAATGAATGTGGCTTCAGTCTCTAATTATTATTCTGAAAATATGGATATAGTGGAAATCCCCATGGACCAAAACAAATCTGTGCAACAAAACGCACAGTCATATTATAAACGGTATTCAAAAGCCAAAACCAAGTATGAATATTCGATAAAAATGATAGAAGAAACTAAATCAGAACTTGAATATCTTGAAAGTGTAAATCAATTGTTAGATGACAGTGTTGATGACGAGATAATTGACGAGATAAAGAAAGAATTGGAATTAAACAATTATTTAAAACAAACCGGCAGGAATAAAAAATCAAAGGATTCCACCGCTTCAAAACCCTATCGATATTATTCGTCGGACGGATTACGTATATATGTGGGTAAAAATAATATACAAAACGATAATCTAACTTTAAAAACCGCACAATCCAATGATATATGGCTACACACACAAAAAATCCCCGGCTCACATGTAATAATAAAAAAAGATTATGACGAAATACCCGAAAGTACCATATATGAAGCTGCAATTCTTGCGGCATGGCACAGTAAGGCCAAAAATTCAAGTAATGTCCCGGTGGATTATACAAAGGTACGTAACGTTAAAAAACCTAAAAACGCAAAACCGGGCATGGTTATATACGAAGACTTTAAAACCCTTCGTGTTACACCGGATACAGTTTTTATAGATGAGATTAAGCAAAACACAGCAAAGCGGGAAATATGAAAATCTCACTTTTTTATATGATGATTTAACTGCAAAAACTTTATTTATAGGTAAAGGTATTTTCAATGACCTGTACACTCGGTTCACAGTAACCGGGTTATTGCAGTAAAATCATATAATATTAATACCTCCCGTAGATTTGTATGGTTTGCATTACTAAACGCATGCTCATAAGCGAGCTACCGTCGTTTATAGAGCCTGCGGTTGAAAGGTTCAAACCCTTGGTTTTTGATTCTTTAATCATTTCACAATCCCTTTTTACTTCCTTAACAATTTCCTCCGGATCGTTTCTCATAAATGTAAAGGGCGCCAGACAGCCGTCAATTCTTGTTTTGGGCATATATTTTCTTATCTTATCCGGTGTTACGGTAGGCCCGAAATTACAGCCAGTTAAATTTAATTTGGCTAAAATAGGTAGCAGATGCTCCATTGCAGAATCGGAATGCTGATATCTGATGTCATTTTCACCGGGCGCCACATAATCAAATACCCTTTTTAATACAGGATACCCGAATACTTCATACATGCTCGGGGTAAACAGGGCACAGTTATCATCATTAAATGAAAAACGATTGCTTTTTTTTGCATTCGGTCCACGTTCCTCATTCATTATATCAATCAACCTAATTACCACATTAGAAATAGAATCACTAAATCTTTTAAATAATTCCGGTGCGTCATAATACATATAGATGAGCCTTTCGTCTCCGAATATAGAACAGGCCAATGTGACAGGCCCCCTTATTGACGTATACGCCGAAGGAATCACACCGTATTTCTCGTATATTCTTTTTTTCTCATATTGCCAATTATCGGGGAAAATAAAATCTTCAAGGTTTGTGTTCGATATCCAATCCAGTCTTTTTTCCAGCTCTTTATATGACTTTAGGGGACTGTGCAGCCATTCACTTGTGCTTTCCCTTTGCTCATATATTCCTCCGAAAATTTCACCGATCCTTTTTACAGGTGGAAGCACGGCATCAGGATTTTTGACGCTTTCATCCAATAATCTTCTTCCTACTATTTTCTCAGCCTTGTCATTGTATCTTTTATTGTACTCGGCTCTTTTTTCGGGATCCAAGGTTCCCCATGGATCACCGGGTACACACAATTCGGAAAACACACATTCGTCACTCATTCTAATGCCTAATGCCACTTGAGGAGCACCTTCGTAAAAACAATTTTCTCTGTGTGCCGTTTCGTCATCAGCCCAAAATTTTTCAATATCCGATTTGTTCATGACAATCCCTCCCGACGGTAATATTGTATGTTATATAAAGTAGGTCATTATTTTTTAGTATACATTTTTTTAAAATCGTATCCGCAGTTATAGTTTCATTATAAGCTTTTCAAGGATAGGTTCCACACTTAATAGTTTTTTTATCTCTAAATATTCCATGTATGCTTTTTCATTTGGTTTCTTTTGTTTCTTTGCCAACATCATTATATTTTTAGGAGTTTCCAATGGCGATATATATTCGAATACAGATACTTTATACCCTACAGCTTGTAACAACAAGGCCCGCAGTCCGTCGGTCAGTACATCGGTCATACGTGCTTTTAATATGCCATGCTCGAATAAAGGATTAAGCGGTTTAAAAGATATTTGATCTAAAAGCTGCTTATGGCAGCACGGAACCACAATTATACCGGGTATATTATTGTTTATTCCGTAAGCTATTGCATAATCGGTAGCCGCATCGCACGCATGGAGACTTATTAACAAATTCATTGTAGTTGTAGATTTATATTTCGAAATATCAGTCTTTATAAACTCCATATTTCTATACTGTAATTCATCTGCAGTTTTTAAAGACGCATCGATTACAACATCGGAATAATCCAAGCCGATTGCGTAGCACGGCTTTTTTAGTATATCGGTTAAATAATAATTAAGTGCAAAAGTAAGATAAGATTTACCGCATGCACAGTCGATAAACTTAAAATCATCTTGTGCCGCTATCTCATCTGAAAAGTTTTTATATATTAACTCCACAAAATAATCCAGCTGATTGTATTTTCTGGCCATATCGTTTTTAATCTTGCCGGTTTCACTAAGAATGCCTAAAGCTTTAAGCAGATTATCAGCTTGTCCCGGCTTTATATAGTACTCTCTCTCTTGCATATTATATTCATGCTCTTGCACCTTATCGGTAACATTATCTTCGGTATTTAATTTTACATTTTTATCATCCGCTGTTAATATATATATACGACCACGCTCAAAATATTTTAATGTAAATCCGTCATAACCGGTTAAGCAATCGGATAAAATTACACTAAATTCATTAACTGAGCAGCTATATTTTCTTCCCAGCAAATTAAAAGACAATTTATCATTTAAAAAACTTACTCGTGATGCAAATTCCTTTGAACCTGTATTAAAAATCATTCGCATATCAATAAAAAAATCTTTTTTTTCAATAATTCTACTTTGTATTCCGGTAAGAAAAAATTTTACCTTGTTTAAATTGTTTTTATTCATTTATATTCTCCGCTTAGGCAATAAACGCCTTATTTTTTATTCACAAATACCCACCGGTTATTTTAATAATTCAGGTATATTTTCAAACCTATAGTGCCCGGTTATGGTATGTAAGTTATGCCATCTTATCAAAGCATTTTCTTCTCTTAAAGGTTGTCCGGAATTATGGATCAAAAATGCCACTCCATCTTTGTTACGCTTGTCGGAAATAATGCCTATGTGGCAGTAATCATATCCGAAAATTACAATATCACCCGGTTGCCATTGATGTATGTCGTACGGGTCTAATGTATATGACTCGGCATATCGATCAAAAAACACCTTTAAATTTTTTACTCTCCGAAAATCAATATTTTTATCAGGTGTTCCGTTAACATTCGGATACAAATCACAATTTATAACAACATCCGCATCGACCAGATCTCTTAATATGTACCCCGCGTTTAAAAACGCTCTCCACACTGTGTCCGTACATACTCCCTCATCTTCAGGCGGATAGCCTCCCGCATAATATGCACTTCTATATACAGGTGCATTTTCGGCATCCTTCCGGGCTCCTAATAATATATCGGTATAATCGTCGATACCATTATTATTATAATCGTTTTTACTATAAATCCTTTGTATTCCAAAATCCTCAAGAGAATATACCTTATTCTTTAATATATTATAATATGTATATACAGCGTAGCTACCGGCCGTTATTGCAAATACCAATAACAGATAATAGAGTCTTCCGCCGCATGCCGCCTTTTTCATAATCTCCACCCTTATATTCAAACATGGTATACATTATACAACTTTAAAGGTATAAAGTAAAATTAAACCTAGGTTCTTTTTCCGTGAATAAACGAATCCTTAATTGTTTATCTATAAAAATTTCATAATGATTCTAATATAATAGCTATTTTCGCAATAAAAGCAATGTTGATTTTACTGTAATTGCTACAAATTACTTTATAAATCATTTAACGGGTTGACATCATTTGTAACCGGATGTTATTATTTACATATCAAAACCTTTGGTAGAAAGAATATAAACCCATACATGCGTTTATTAAACTTTTACCGCAATAAAACGAAATAAAGGTGATACAAAAGATGAAAATTAATCTGATTGGGAAAGAGATTGTCTTAAACAAGGAATCGGTAATTATTTTAGCAATAGTGTCGGTATTGGCTCTTACAGTAACCGGATACATAATAACCAATTTAGAAAACCGTCTTATAACAGTATCGGAAATACAAGACCATGAACCCGAACAAGTAATACAAACAACTGCGATAACCGAACAAAAATCCATGATACAAATATATGTTACGGGTTGTGTTGTAAATCCAGGAATATATGAACTGGAAAAAGGGCAGGTTATATATGATGCGATAACCGCCGCCGGTGGGTTTACTGATGAAGCCGACAGAAATATTAATTTGGTTTACAAATTGTACGAAAACGTAACATTACGTATAAAATCGGTAAATGAAACCCAAAATGTGACTAAATCCACTGGAATAGAAATCATAAAAGATCATTCCGATGCCATATTAGATCAAAATGGCGGCATGTCTTACGGAACATTGATAAATATTAATACAGCCTCCGTATCATTATTGGCTACATTACCGGGTATAGGAGATGCTACGGCTGCAAAAATCGTTGAATATCGAGAACAAGCGGGTCAATTTAAAAAAATAGAAGATATAATGAATGTGCCCGGTATCAAAGAGAATAAATTTGAACAGATTAAAAATTACATTACAATTGAATGATATTTAAGATATAATTTATAAATAATAAATGGTTATTTCACTGCAATAAAACTTTTAAATTAGAATCATATTATATATTAATATAAAGGTTGGTGCTAAACATGTTATGGATGAGAAAACAATACCTTGATTACATGACTTATAAAGAATACGACAAGCCGCTATTTACAGAATTGTTCGGACCCTTGGTCGGTTTGGAAAAAGAATGGGAGCAACAAGGAGCTACTTTTGAAGAATTAAATTTAACAGCATTTGATTTCGATTACGTAAATACAATAAAATGTGGTGGTGACACAGGTGTTTTTAATAAAATTAAAGAAGTGGTATTGGAGGAAACCGACGAGTATAAAATTGCACGGGATAAATACGGCCGAACCGTTAAATTGTTTAAAAAATCCGCTACCGTTCCCCTGCCCCTGGATCATCCGGTTAAGACATATGACGATTGGTTAAAAATTAAACCCATGTTTGAATATACCGATGCCAGAGTAAACATCCAACAGGCTTTCCTTGCTAAAAAACTTTCCGCCGAAGGCTGTGTAGTTTGCGGTTCAATACCCGGCGGATTTGATTTACCAAGACAATTAATGGGGGAAGAACAGCTTTGTTACGCTTTTTATGACCAACCGGAACTGGTGCATGATATACTTGATACCATAGCGAATATGTCCTGTATGGTAATGGATAAGATTACAGATATTGTTACTGTTGATCATGTATTGATACATGAGGATTTAGCCGGAAAATCCGGGCCTTTGATAGGACCGATTCAAATAGAGGAATTTATCAAGCCGTATTTTGTAAAATTGACCCGATTACTAAAAGAAAAAGGTACCCTAATTATATCTGTAGACAGTGACGGATATGTAGAACCGCTTTTAGATATTTACTCGGAATACGGTATAAATGAGATCTATCCTATGGAACCTGCCGCAGGAATGGATGTTGTTAGAACTAAACAAAAATACGGTCATAAATTCGCTTTTAAAGGCGGTATAGATAAAATGGCACTTTTAAATTCAAAAAACGACATACTTCGAGAATTGGAATATAAATTTAACAGTATAATGTTAGACGGAGGTATCGCTTTCGGACTTGATCATCGTATACCTAACGGAGTGTCTTTAGACAATTATAGATTTTATGTAAAGACAGCCAGGGAGATGCTTGGGTTACCCGCATATGAAAAGGCCAAAAATCCTTCCTGGAGTAGAATGGCTTTCTAAGAAGTAGGGTTGATTTTATCCGCTGAAATTTTTTAATAAGATATATAAATGTAAGACTTAAATTTCACCGACTGAATTTGAAATGAATCTAAAAAAGCCCGGTATGTATCGAACATACCCGGCTTTTTTTAAATACTCTTTATAAATTTATGCTATTTTAATAACTAAAAAGCTTTGCCTACTATTTGACAAAGCTTTTATTTACTATCTATTACTAAATTCTTGCGACTCCTGTTTTTCTTGCAGCCTGTGCGACACCCGTCGCAACAGCTTTGCCAACTCTCGGATCAAAAGGCAAAGGCAGTACATAGTCGGGATTCAATTCTTCGTCGCTTACCAATGCGGCCAGAGCTTTAGCCGCTGCAATTTTCATTTCATCATTTATATCAGATGCGCGAACATCCAATGCACCTCTGAATATACCGGGAAAAGCAAGTACATTATTTATTTGATTGGCAAAATCAGACCTGCCGGTACCTACAACGACAGCCCCGGCTCTTTTCGCTTCATCCGGCATAATTTCAGGAACAGGGTTTGCCATGGCAAATACAATCGGATCTTTCGCCATTGATTTTACCATATCATAAGTCAGTACACCCGGTGCGGATACACCTATAAATACATTCGAACCTTTTATAACATCGGTTAATGATCCTTTCCTCATGTTCAGATTGGATATTTCAGCCATCATTAATTTTTCTTCATTTAAATCTTCCCTGCCTTTATATATTGCGCCTTTTCTATCACACAAAACCACATCTTCAAGACCCATACTCATCAACAGTTTAGTAACGGCTATACCAGCGGCACCGGAGCCGTTAACTGTAACAGACAAATCACTTAATTTTCGGCCTGTTATTCTCAGTGCGTTGAGCATGGCGGCTAAGGTTACAACTGCAGTTCCGTGTTGATCATCATGAAAAATCGGTATGTCACAGACTTCCTTTAATTTTCTTTCAATTTCAAAACACCTTGGTGCCGATATGTCTTCTAAGTTTATGCCACCGAAACTTCCCGCCAACAAACGAACTGTATTTACAAATTCATCAGGATCCTTCGTCCTAAGGCATAAAGGAAAAGCATCAACATCTCCGAAAACTTTGAACAACACACATTTACCTTCCATAACCGGCATACCCGCTTCGGGGCCTATATCTCCTAAACCGAGTACAGCGGTTCCGTCGGTTATTACCGCAACCAAATTATGTCTTCTTGTATATTTATATGATAAGTCTACATTATCACTTATTCTCAAACACGGTTCGGCTACCCCCGGTGTATAAGCTACCGATAAATCATCTTTATTTTCCACCTTAACGGTACTGATTACTTCAATTTTACCTTTCCATTCCTCATGGAGCTTTAACGCTTTTTCTTTTATATCCATATTAATATTCTCCGGTATATTTATTTTTTTATTACACTTATAACAATAAAGAAACACATTTTCAATTACAGTCCGGTTATAAGTTTTTGCAATGACAACAACATTTATTACTTCACAACAATGTTAACAAGCTTTCCGGGTACCGCAACGACCTTCACCGGTTGTTGATTTCCTATCATAGCCAAAACTTCCGGGTTATTCAATACGGTTTCTTCCATACCGGTTTTATCCAACCCGGAATCAATCAATACACGTCCCTTTACTTTTCCATTAATCTGAACGGCTATCTCAATTTGATCTTTAATTAATGCCGATTCGTCATATGAAGGCCATGTACAATTAAAAATCGAGTCTGTATTTCCCAATTTTTCCCACATTTCTTCAGCAAAATGAGGTGCAAAAGGACTAACAACTACAAGCATCTTTTCTACACATTCTCTGTAAACCGTATAATTGATACCTTCAGCATTCGCCTCATATTTATATAAAGCATTAACCAGTTCCATAACTCTGGCAATCGTAGTGTTGAATTGGAATTTTTCCGCATCATCGGTTGCGGATTTTATTGTATTGTTTAATACAAACAATAACTCCCGATCTTCTTTTACCGGAGCCGTTTTATCTTTATCATATTGTAAACAGTTTTCAGTTACCTTCTCCATACGGTTGACAAACCTTGAAATTGCTTTTATTCCGTCTTCACTCCACGGACCGCCTTCGGTATATGCAAATCCGAAAGCCAAATACAATCTGAATATATCCGATCCGAATTCAGAAATATATTCGTCCGGAGATATGGTGTTACCTCTTGACTTACTCATTCTGTATCCGTCCGGGCCTAGTATCTGACCTTGGTGAACCAATGATTTAAACGGTTCGTCGAAATTGATGAAGCCCATGTCTCTTAACGCTTTTGTGACAAACCGAGCGTATAAAAGATGCATAGCGGCATGTTCCGCACCACCTACATACTTGTCGACCGGAAGTATCTTGTTGATCAGATCTTTATTAAAGGGTGCCTCATTATTTTTATTATCAGGATATCTGAGAAAATACCAGGAAGAACAAACGAAAGTATCTAAGGTGTCAGGGTCCCTTTTGGCGGGTTTACCACAAACCGGGCATTTTACATTCATAAATTCTTCACTTTTTGACAACGGAGATTTTCCGTCGGGGGTAAATTCCACATTATACGGTAATTCCACCGGTAAGTCTTTCTCAGGAACGGGTACCGTGCCGCATATATCACAATATATAATTGGTATCGGTGCTCCCCAGTATCTTTGTCTTGACACCAACCAATCACGCAGCCTGTAGTTAATTGTAAAATCAGCCGCGCCTTTGGATTTAAGATCGTTTACAATCTCTTCTCTAGCTTGCTCACCGGTCATTCCGGTATACTTACCCGAATCGACCAAAATGCCGTCATCTGTAAAGGGCAAATCATCAGGTTGCTCGTCTTTTCCTTTTATAACCCTTTTTATGTGCAAATTATATTTCGATGCAAATTCATAATCTCTCTCGTCATGAGCAGGCACAGCCATAACACATCCTGTTCCATAAGAAGCCAAAACATAATCGGCTATCCAAACCTGAACACGCATACCTGTTATAGGATGAATGGCATATGCACCTGTAAAGACACCGGTTTTTTCTTTTGCAGTTGACAAACGGTCTATTTCATTCATTTTAGAAGATATGTCCCTGTAATGTTCAACTGCAGTACGATACTCATCGGTTGTTATTTTATCCGTCAAAGGACTTTCAGGAGCCAACACCACATATGTCACTCCCATTAACGTATCGGCTCTGGTGGTAAACACTTCGAACTCCAGATCCGATCCTTCAATCTTAAATGTTATTTTAGAACCTTTGGATCTTCCTATCCAGTTGGTTTGTATTTTCTTCGTTTTATCCGGCCAATCCAACTTGGGCAGCATATCCAATAACTCATCAGCATAATCGGTAATTTTAAAGAACCATTGAGTCAAATCTCTACGTTTAACTACACTATGACAACGTTCGCATTCTCCGTCAATTACCTGCTCATTGGCCAAAACGGTCTTGCAGCTGTCACACCAGTTTACGGGAGCGTTTTTTCTGTATGCCAATTTATGCTCATACAGCTTTAAAAATAACCATTGGGTCCACTTATAATAATCAGGTTCACATGTTTTAATCTCATAATCCCAATCAAACATTGCTCCCATCTTTTTTAATTGTACTTCCATGGTTTGTATATTTTTTTCAGTGGAATCTTTGGGATGGATTCCGGTTTTTATTGCATAATTCTCAGCCGGCAGACCGAATGCGTCAAAACCCATAGGTTGGAATATTTCATATCCTTGCATTCTCTTCAATCTGGCCCATGAATCGGTTAAGCCGTAATTATACCAATGTCCTACATGAAGATTTGCACCTGACGGATATGAAAACATCTCCAAGCAATATAGTTTTTTATCAATATTTTCTTTGTGGAATTGATATAATTTAGTGTCCTCCCACCTCTTCTGCCATTTTTCATCTATTTTCGTTGAGTACGCCATATATAACACCTCGTATTAAAATTTCACAGGAATAATAAACATCACTAATATTCAAACAAAACAATTGAATTGAATTAATGAACATTGAGAATTAGATAATTCATTGTAAATTTGGGTATTGTCAAACTACCTTCTATTTTTGATCTCGCATCATTTCTTCTATGCGTGTGATTTCTCCGTCGGCCCACAATCTTTCCAGATTATACGTTTTTCTTGACTCCGCATCAAATATGTTAACAACCGCATCACCATAATCCAGTAAAATCCAATGTGCATTATTCTTTCCTTCCCTGTGCAAAGGTGAAATGCCATGCTCCGCCATATTTTCTACCACACTGTCGGCCATAGTACGCATGTGTCTGTCGGATGTTCCTGTACATATAATAAAGTAATCGGTCATAGCCGTTAAACCTCCGACATATATCTCGATTATGTCTTTGGCTTTTTTATCACTCAACGCTTCTACTATCAACTTTGACAATTCCTTTTCACTCAAATCTTTCTTTCATCTCCTTATGTCTTTATTAGTAAATATTCACTGTATTATACCACAATATGCAAAAACGTAAAACTATTTATAAATTATTTTGATTTATATCATAGATATCAAAGATAGTCGAATTTTTATAGGCCAACATTCCGCAAAATTGCATTTCTGGTTACCAGAAGCTTTGGATGTATAATTTTATTTTCTTTGGTTAAATGTATTAATGTGGAATTTATAGCTTCTATTATAGCTCGGTCTAAATTTTTTCGAGCGGATTTTCTAAGTTTATCGACAGAACCAAAATCTCTTTCAGGTTCAATATAGTCACTTATAAAGATTATTTTATCGATCAAACTCATATCTTCTTTTCCTAATGTGTGACATAAAATAGCGGACAATATCTCGGGATCATTAACTCCATAATTCTCGCTTGCTAAAAACATCGATACTTCGGCATGAAGCAAACCGGACCCTGAAGCTATTGAATCCGCATCGGAATCAATGCCTCTGTCCTTTAAAAAACATATCATTTCATTACCGGTCATATATTTTGAACAATCGTGTAAAAGCCCGGCTAAACACGCTCTCTCTTTATCCGCTTTATATATCTTCGCCAGTTTTTCAGCTGTTTCCATAACACCTATGCTATGACGAAACCTTTTAGCAGGTAATAAATTTTTCAATTCTTTTATAATTTCCGACTGACTTTTCATATTAATATAAGTCAATTTTATTATCCTTCTAATTTTGGTACAACCGGTTTTTTCTTATATATTCTTCAACGGGTTCAGGGACCAGCCCCTTAACGGAGACGTTTCCTTTTATTCTATTTCTTATATCCGAAGACGATATATCCATTTGTTCACATTCAATAATACTAATAAATCCGTCGTACCTTTTTTCAACCTCTTTGACCTGCGCCAAAAAATCATTTGACATGAACCCGGGTCTTTGTACAACCGCAAATTTACATATTCGAAACAATCTTTGAGGATCTCGCCAAGTATGAACGGTATAGATTATATCCGCACCGCATACAAAATATATCTCGGAGTTTTCACATAATGTTTTTTTCAATTCGGTTAATGTATTGACCGTATATGAAGTCCGGTTTTGTTTATATTCAATTTCCGATACCTCCCAATCCTCTTTTGTGGCAACTGCCAGCTGCAGCATATAAAATCTTTGTTCAAAAGTAGCACCGAGTGGTTTTCCTTTATCGGGATGAATATATGACGGTATAAATATGACTTTTTGGGGACACAACTCTTTTTGAGCGGCTTCCCCCACCGCCATGTGACCCATATGAACAGGATTAAAGCTTCCGCCTATAACAGCGATTTTTTTATTCTTCATTTCTTAATTCCGATATCCGTTCTATAATGCATATCTTTAAACCGTATTCGACTGACCGCTTCATACGCTTTTTTTCGGGCATTATCCATATCTTCTCCTAATGCCGTAACACCTAAAACTCTACCGCCGTTTGTATAGAATTTGTCGTCCTTTTTATAAGTGCCCGCGTGGAATAATATTATATCTTCAGAGTTTATATCGTTAAGGCCCTCTATTTCATAACCTTTTTGATATTTTACAGGGTAACCGCCGGAAGCTAAAATTACACAAACACAAGCTTTATTCAACCAATCAAGTTTTATTTCATCTAATCTTTCTTCAATAACCGCCATAAAAACATCGGCCAAATCATTTTTTAAAAGCGGTAAAACCGATTGTGTTTCAGGATCACCGAAGCGCGCGTTATATTCCAGTACATACGGTCCTTTCCGGGTTAAAATCAAACCGAAATACAAAACCCCTTTATATTTAATACCTTCTTTTTTCAAAGCCTCAATGGTCGGATTGAAAATGGTTCTTTCGCATATCGATGCCATTTCTCGGGTATATATCTTTCCCGGTGAGAAAGTTCCCATTCCTCCGGTATTTAATCCTTCATCGTTATCATAAGCCCTTTTATGATCTTGAGAGCTTATCATAGGAAGCACTGTTTTTCCATCGACAAAAGCTAATATGGAAACCTCGGGGCCGGTCAAAAATTCTTCTATTACTATACTGTTTCCGGCATCTCCGAAATCCTTGTTCTCCATAATACTTAAGACCGCTTTTTCCGCCGAGTCGTAGTCTTGTGCAATTATTACACCTTTACCTAATGCAAGTCCGTCAGCCTTTACCACTATAGGAAAACTCACGTTTTTTAGATATTCTAACGCTTTCCCGGAATTGGTAAACACTTGGTATTCAGCGGTGGGTATACCGTATTTTTTCATAAAATTTTTCGAAAATACCTTGCTGCTTTCCAACTCGGCCGCTTTTTTATACGGTCCGAAAGCTTTTATCCCTTCAGCCTCCAATCGGTCTACCAAACCTGCAGCTAACGGGTCGTCAGGTGCGACCACTACCAGGTCGATATCTTTTGTTTTAGAGAATTTGACAATGCCGTCAAAATCCATAACTTGTATATTCGTACATTCCGCCGTATCGGATATACCGCCGTTACCGGGAGCACAATAAATCTTTTTTACTTTTTCCGACCGGGACAATTTCCATACTATGGCATGTTCTCTACCACCACTGCCTACTACCAAAACTTTCATTAAAAACCTCCGATAAAAAATAATATACTACATACATTGTAAGTAAAAAGGTTTAAGGAAGAATTGTAACCTTTCTACCTTCCACTTTTATTTTACCTTGACAAAAAAGATCGACTGCCAAAGGTAAAATTTTCTGCTCGCCTTCTTCCATAACACGTTTTTGCAAAGACACGGGTGTATCGTCTTGTTCAACCTGAACAGCCTTTTGCAAAATAATCGGTCCCGAATCATACTCATAATCAATAAAATGAGCGGTGGCTCCGGTTATCTTTACACCGTACTCCAGGGCTTTTTCATGGGGTGTAATCCCATAGTATCCTTTTCCGCAAAAAGACGGTATTAGTGAAGGATGTATATTTATTATTTTATTCTCATATGCTTTTACGAACTTTTTACCTAGCATAGACAGATAACCTGCCAACACTACCAGATGTATATCATATTTTCTGCATATTAAAAGCATGGCATCGTCAAAAGCGTCGAATGTGTCAAACGATTTCCGCGATATAACTTCACAAGGAATATTATTATCAACAGCTCTTTGTAACGCATATGCTCTATGATTGCTTGAAACTACAGCTGCAATAAACGCGTTTTTTACTGCACCCGATTTAATTTGATCAATAAGTGCTTGCAGATTGGTGCCGCCACCGGATACTAATACTAAAACATTTAACATATCTTTATTTTCTCGTTTCCTTTACTGATTTCACCGATTATGTATGCTTTTGTGTCGGTTTGATCATTTATGAAGCGTTTGATTTCATCCGCTTTATCGCCGTCACATGCGAATATTATTCCAAGCCCCATGTTAAATGTACTAAACATCTCATCCGGTGCAATCATACCGGCGTTTTTAATTAAATTAAATATTGGTAGTACAGGCCACGATCCTTTTTCAACATTAGCCGTAAAACCTTCAGGTAACATTCTGGGAATGTTTTCATAAAAACCTCCTCCGGTTATGTGAGATACGGCTTTTATATTATAATTCGCAATCAGCTTCTTTAATGCTTTAACATAGATTTTAGTCGGGATCAGTAACTCTTCAAGAATGGTACCTTGAAATTCATCAATTTTTTGCTTCAATCTATCGACGTTTTCACCCATGGATCTTCGTATTAACGAAAAACCGTTACTATGCACACCGGTTGATGCCAATCCTATTAAAGCGTCACCCTCAGCTAATGTAGTACCGTCAATTATTTTATCTCTATCCACCAATCCCACAGCAAATCCTGCAAGATCATATTCGTCATATGCGTAAAATCCGGGCATCTCGGCGGTTTCACCCCCGACTAACGCACATTCCGCCTGAACACAACCTTCTGCTATACCTTTTATGATCTGTTCAATCTTTTCCGGATAATTTTTACCACAAGCGATATAATCAAGGAAAAACAAAGGCGACGCACCACAGCATATTACATCATTGACGCACATTGCAACACAATCAATACCTATGGTATCATGCTTGTCCGCAATAAATGCAAGTTTTAGCTTGGTTCCAACTCCATCGGTACCCGAAACCAAAACAGGGCTGTTTATATTCTTTAAGTCAAGAGAATACAATCCGCTAAAACTTCCGATTCCTCCGATTACATTAGGTGTCAAGGTTCTGTTTACGTGCTTTTTCATTAATTCCACCGCTTTGTAACCGGCTTCTTTATCAACACCCGCTTCTTTATATTTCATAGGATATTCCTCCGTCATCTATAATTATATATTATATACCATTTATGATAAAATTTTTTAACAAGTTTAATAAACATCTATACTTCCATGGGATATATGCCGTTAAAGCATGCGGTACAAAAACCGCATCTCGCTCCTTTTGGTGTCCGAAGCAAACCTTCTAAGCTCAAGTACCCCAAGCTGTCCGCACAAATCATTTCTTTAATCGATTCAA
>CAZJOD010000058.1:0-1075 GCA_964547525.1 uncultured Clostridiaceae bacterium | reverse complement strand
CCCAAAGACAAAGGTCTTATTCCAAGAGGATCCCTGACCCCGATCAGTTTATCGGCTGTTAAAAGTACCAGAGCGTATGACCCTTTTATAACAGTCATGATTTCTGCTAAAGTATCTTCTAACGAATCATCCGTACTCATAGCTCTAGAAATCAGATTGGCTATAACTTCGGTGTCATTTGTAGAATGAAAAATAGCTCCGGCGTTTTCCAAATTAACTCGTATTTTAGCGGCATTCACCAGATTTCCGTTATGTGCCAATGCCAATTGTCCGTTTTTATATTTCACAACCATAGGTTGAGCGTTTTCAGGACAACTTCCTCCGGTCGTTGAGTACCTTACATGACCTATTGCCGATTCCCCCTGCAACCTATTTAGTAATAAGGGGCTGAATACTTCAGGTACAAGCCCCATACCTTTATGGTGCAATATGGCGTTGTCGGCGGTTACGGCAATCCCGGCACTCTCCTGACCCCGATGTTGTAAAGCGTATAAACCGTAATATACAGTGTGTGCGATATCCGTAATTTCTGAGCCGAATATTCCGAAAACACCACATTCTTCTTTAGGCTTATCTAAAATGTAACTATTTGTTTTCACTTAATCTCACTTATCTTTCTTTGTAATTCGGCGTTCTTCTCTATAACCTTGTTTTTCATATTCGATTTATATTCAATAAGCTTTTCAGCTATATACGGATATTTTATCCCTAATATCTGTGCAGCCAAAAGACCCGCATTCTCCGCTCCGTTTATTGCAACTGTAGCCACAGGAATACCGTTAGGCATTTGAACTATAGATAGTAACGAATCTAATCCGTCCATGGTTGAAGACTTTATTGGTAAACCTATAACCGGCAAAACAGTAAATGCAGCAAGTACACCGGGTAAATGCGCCGCTTTTCCCGCAGCGGCGATTATAACTTCAAACCCGTTTTTAGCGGCGTTTTTTGCATACTCGGCTGCCGGTTCAGGGGTTCTATGAGCTGAACAAACATAAGCCTCAAATTTTATGTCAAACTTTTTAAACACCGTAAGGCAATCTTTAACCACATCATAATCCGAATCGCTTCCCAT